>NZ_PQHY01000005.1:0-182115 GCF_003385175.1 Amycolatopsis ruanii | reverse complement strand
CCCAACCCCCCAGCGCCGCCACCGGCTCGCTTCCGCCGCGCCCCATCCGTGCGCCACCGAGGCACCCCCACCGAACCGCTCGCCGAAACAACGCGCCCCGCCCCCGCCGGGGCAATACGATCACCTGCGTGCCGAAGCTCGCCCAGCTCGCGAAGTTCCGCGTGGTGCTGCGCACGGGGCTGGGGTTCGTGGTGCTCGGCGTCGGGTCGAGTGTGTGTGGCGCCGCGGCCGTCGGGTTGCTGCTGTTCCTCCAGGGCATCCCCGCCGAAATGGGCACCCGCACCTGGGTCCTGCTCACCTGCGCCGGCGCCTACGTCCTGCTGTCGGTGCTCGTGGGCTCCGCGTGGTCGGCCATCCTGCACCGCCGCACCGCCGTCTGGTTCGCCCAGGGCCGCCGCCCGACGCCGCCGGAAGCCCGCCGCGCGCTCCGCCTGCCGCGCGACCTCGCACTGGTCAGCGGCACCCTCTGGCTCGGCGGCACGATCATCCTCGGCACCCTCACCAGCATCCTCGGCTCCGCGCTCGACGCCCTGGGCGTCACCCTCGCCGTCGGCCTCGGCGGGCTGCTCACCGTGGGCCTCATGTACCTGGCGGCGGAGTGGGTCGCGCGCCCGATCCTGATCCTCGCCCTCGAGGTGAGCCCACCGCGCAACGCGGTCTCGGTCAGCGTCCTGTCGCGCCTCGCGATCACCTGGGCCGTGGCGAGTGGCGTTCCGCTGCTCGGGGTGCTGATCGTCGCCGCGCCGCCGAACATCGGCAACGCCGACGAGACCGCCAGCCTGATCATGCTGTCGATCGTCGGGCTCATCTCCGGTGCGCTCGGCACCGCGCTGCTCGCGCGGGCGGTCGCCGCGCCACTGCACCGGCTGCGGATGGCGGTCGGCCTGATCACCCGCGGCCGCAAGGACGTTTCGGTCCGGGTCGACGACGCCAGCGAGATCGGCTCGCTCCAGGTGTCGGTCAACAGCATGGTCGCCGGGCTGCGCGAACAGGACCGGCTACGCGACCTGTTCGGCAGGCACGTCGGCATCGACGTCGCCCGGCACGCCCTGGAGCACGGGGCGTCCCTCAGCGGCGACGTGCGGGAGGTGGCGGCGCTGTTCGTCGACGTCGTGGACTCGACCGCCCTGGCCTACCGGCTGCCGCCCGAGGAGATCGTGCGCAAGCTGAACCGGTTGTTCGACCACGTGGTGTCGGCCGTCGACGCACGCGGTGGGCTGGTCAACAAGTTCCAGGGCGACGCGGCGTTGTGCGTCTTCGGCGCGCCGACCCGGTTGTCCGATCCGGCGACCGCCGCCCTGTCCGCGGCACGCGCCATCCGGGACGCGGTCCGCGAGGAGGGCGAGCTGGACCTGGGCATCGGCGTCGCGTGGGGCCGGGTGTTCGCGGGGCAGCTGGGCAGCAGCAGCCGGCTCGAGTACACGGTCATCGGCGACGCGGTGAACGAAGCGGCGCGGCTGACCGAGCACGCGAAACACGTGCCCGGCCGCACCCTCGCCAGCGACAGCCTGTGGTCGCAGGCCACGGCCAGTGAGCAGGCGCGGTGGTCCCGCCACGAGACGATCCAGCTCCGCGGGCGGGACACGCCCACGAAGACCTGGACGAACTAGGCCTCGCCGCCCGGCTTGACGTCGGGCCAGGTCAGCAGCGTCGAACCCCACGTCAGGCCGGCGCCGAACGCGGTCAGCAGCACCCGGTGACCAGGCTGGAGATCGCCGTCGTCGCAGGCGTCGGCCAGCGCGAGCGGGATCGAGGCGGCGCTCGTGTTGCCGACGCGCTCGATGTTCGCCACCACCCGGTCGTTCGCCATGCCCAGCTGCTTGGCGGTGGCCTGCAGGATGCGGATGTTGGCCTGGTGACCGACGAACCGGTCCACGTCGCCGACGCCCAGCCCGGACCGGCCCAGCACGGCGCGCGCCGACTCGGCCATGCGCGCGCAGGCGTGCCGGAACACCGCGGTGCCCTGCATCGTGAGGAAGTAGTCGTGCGGGTTGTCCGACTGGCGCTGTTTCGCGCCGCCGGCCGGGACGATCAGCAGGTCGGCGTTCTCACCCTCGCTGTGCAGGTCGAACGGGCCCAGCGCGCCGGGCTCGTCGGCGGTCTCGGCCCGCAGCACGACCGCGCCGGCACCGTCGCCGAAGATCGGCACGGTGGTGCGGTCGCCGGGGTCGCAGTAACGGCTGAAGGCGTCCGCGCCCACGACGAGCACCCGGCCGGCCATCCCGCCGGCGATCATGCCCGCCGCCGTGGCCAGGGCGTAGATGAAGCCACTGCAGACGGCGTTGACGTCGAAGGCGGCGACACCGCTGAGCCCCAGCGCCGAGGCGACCTGCGGGGCGCTGGCCGGGCAGAGCTGGTCGGGCGTCGCGGTCGCGAGCACCACCGCGTCGACCGTGTCGGTGCCGGCGCTGCGCAAGGCGTTCCGTCCCGCGGCGACGGCCATGTCCACTGTGGACGTGTCGGGGTCGGCGATGCGGCGCTCACCGATGCCGGTGCGGGCGCGGATCCATTCGTCAGAGGTGTCCAGATGCCGGGCGAGGTCGTCGTTGTCCACCACCCGCGGCGGCAGCCAGGCTCCCAGGCCGGCAAGGACCGCGTGGTGTCCTTCATGCATGCAACACTTGTAGGGGCTACCCCTGGGTAGACCGGTGAGTTGTGTTCCAGGTCACAAAAGCGGCCCACTAAAGGACTACGCGGACCAGAACTGTCACCGGTAGGTTCTAGGGTTCGGTCATGCCGGACACGCTGGGGCCCCGGGCGCTCAACCGCGCGCTGCTCGCCCGCCAACTGCTGCTGCGGGCGGCGGAAGTCACACCGCTCGAAGCCGTCCGGCACCTCTGTGGACTCCAGGCGCAGGCGCCGTTCCCGCCCTACTACGGGCTGTGGTCACGCCTGCACGGCTTCCGGCCCGAGCAGCTCGGGCAGCTCCTGCTCGACCGGCAGGTGGTCCGGATCGCGTTGATGCGCGGCACGGTGCACCTGGTGACGGCGGAGGACTGCCTGTGGTTGCGTCCGCTCGTGCAGCCGCTGTTCGACCGGGATCTGCGCACGAACACGGCGTACAAGAAACCGCTTGCCCCGCTTGATCTGGGCGAGGTCGCGGACCGGGCGCGTGCGGTGCTGGCGGAGGAGCCGCACACCCCGGCCGCCCTGGGCAAACGGCTTGCGGAGCAGTGGCCGGACACGCCGCCTGCGGCGCTCGCCCACGCGGCGCGCGGCCTGCTCCCGCTGGTGCAGGTCCCGCCGCGGGCGGTGTGGGGCCGCAGCGGGCGGACAACTCTGGCGACGGCGGCGGACTGGCTCGGCCGACCGCTGGATCGGGACGGCTCGCTGGACGATCTCGTGTCGCGGTACCTGGCGGCGTTCGGGCCGGCGAGCGTGGCGGACGTGCAGGCGTGGAGCGGACTGACCCGGCTCGGTGAAGTGGTCGACCGGTTGCGTCCGCGGCTGCGCGTGTTCCGGACCGAGCAGGGCCGGGAGGTGTTCGACCTGCCCGAAGCGCCGCGCCCGGATCCGGCGACGCCCGCCCCGCCGCGGTTCATCGCCGAGTTCTACAACCTGCTGCTGTCCCACACCGACCGGACCCGGGTGCTGCCCGACGACGCGCGCAAGCGGGTGTTCGGGGTGCCGAACGGGGTGTTCCCGGGGACGCTCCTGGTCGACGGGCTGGTGCGGGGCAGCTGGCGGATCGCGCGGTCGCGGAACGCCGCGACACTGGAGATCGAGCCGTACGAGCGTTTCTCCACAAAGGACAGGGCAGCGCTGGAGGACGAGGGGGCGCGGTTGCTGCGGTTCGCTGTCGGCGAAGATGCCGGCGACATCCGCTTCGCACCCCTTGCGTGAGCCGCGTCGCAGGCGGGGTTGTGGTTACGATGCGGTGGTGCCCGCCGCTGACCTGGACAAACTCGACTACGAGATTCTGAAACGCCTGCAGGACGACTCACGCACGATCGCCGAGGCGATCGGCGCCGAGGTGGGTCTGTCCGCCGCCGCGGTGCAGCGCCGCATCAAGCGGTTGCGGCATGCCGGCGTGATCTCGCGTGAGGTCGCGGTGATCGATCCGGCGTCGGTCGGGGTCCACATGACGTTCATCGTGATGGTGGAGATGGAGCGCGAGCGGCTGGAGGTGCTGGAGGCGTTCCGGAAGCAGGTGCTGGCTGACTCCGCTGTGCAACAGTGCTACTACGTTACGGGGTCGGCGGACTTCATCCTGGTCGTGCAGTGCCGGGACATGGGGGAGTTCGAGGCGTTCACCCGCCGCATGTTCTTCGACAACGGCGAGGTGCGGCACTTCACGACGAGCGTCGCGATGGACCGCGTCAAGGTGGGGCTGACCGTTCCCCTGAACGGGGGCTGATCGGGGTGGGCGCGCGTGTTACAGGTTGGAAGATTTTGCAGCCGATCGCGTGAAAGTCGTCCGCGACGCATCATTTTCGGCGTCCGCTTACATCTCATCGCTGTCCGACCAGTTCGCGCCGGGAGCGCGAACCAAGACCGCGAGAGGTGGCACGTGAACACCGATACCGTCACCCAGAGCCAGTTCGTGTCGCTCAACGGCTCCAGTGCTCCAGTCCTGTCTCGACTGTCGTACGTCGCGAGCGAGCCGTTCGCCGTGAACATCGCGTTCCGCACGGAGCGTGGCCGTTGGGTGGAGTGGACCTTCGCCCGCGAACTGCTCGTCACGGGCCTGCGGGAGCCCGCCGGCATCGGCGACGTGCGCGTGCGCCCGGATCTGTCGACCGACGAGGGAATCCTGATCCTGGAGATCGAGTCCCCCGACGGCTACGCGCTGGTGGAAATCGAGCGCGAGGACGTGGAGCGCTTCCTCGACGCCGCTACGGACCTCGTTCCGCTGGGCACGGAGAGCGACCGCTTCGACGTGGACGCCTTCATCGACGAGATCACGAACGTCTGACGCCTGGCACCGCGCACCCCACGCTGCGGTGCCAGTTTCAGCCCCGCCGATCCGGACTCGGGCAGCCTCGCCCAGCCCCCCACGGCGCTCCCACACAATGTCACGCCGATTCAGCTGATCCCAGCCGTTCACCTGCACCGACGTTGCCATGCCGGCTCCGCCACACACCCCGGCGGTCGCCCGCACCAACGCGCCCCAACGTGCGGCCGCTCCCCGACGCCACGCGTCAGAAGCCCCACCTCACGGCGCCAACCCCGGATACCACCCGTTGCAAGCCCAGCAACGGCGCCACCCCACCTCGACTGACCTCGCGCTCACACCCGGCTGGCACACCCCAGCGAGCCAGCCCACTCAAAGCCCACCCACCTCACCAAAGGCACCTCGACTGACCTCACGCTCACGCCGGGCCAGCTCACCCGAGGAACCAGCCCACTCGGAGCCCACCCACCTCACCAAATGGACTGACCTTGCGCTCACGCCGGGCCGACTCGCCGCGGGGAGCGACCCCACTCGAAGCCCGCCCCACGGCGCGCCAAACAGCTCGGTCGACCCCGCGTCGTGCCTGGTCGGCTCCACCGTGCCCCAAAGACAGCCCACTCCAAGCCCAACCCGCGGCGCGGCCCCAGCCCGGTTGACCTCATACCCGCTTCAGTCCCGCACGCCGACTGGCGTCGACGCAGGCCGTCCCCGGTGCCGTCCCCAGCGTGTCGTCGAGACCCGGCAAACATCACGCGCGCGGCCCCACTGGCCGATTCCTCCGGGCCGTGCAGCACCGCCCGCCGAGTGGTCAACGCCCCAGCGGCCCGAAGTACCTCGGTGACCGGTCCTGGTCCTCGTCGAAGTCACCGCGCAGGTCGGGCTGGCTCCACGTCCAGACCTGGAACAGCTGCTGGATCTGCTCATCGATCGCCCGAGCGAGTGGCTTGTTCTGCTTGCTGGTCTCCTCGACCGGGCCGTTGCGCGCCTCGCCATGTCCCGAAGGCGCCGTCTGGGTCGGAGTCACCTTCTTCTTCGTCGACGGAGAAGTCTTCGACGGCTGAGGAGGCGCACTTGGCTGCGTCGTCACCGGCACCTGAGGAACGGGACTCGTGCTCGGAGGCGGTTGCACCGGCGCCGCAGGAACGGCGCTCGGCACGACCCCAGCCGCCACTGCCGGCGTGGTGTCCGAGCCGTGACCGAAACCGAACGTGCCACCCGCGATCCACCCGACACCGACGAGCACGAGGGCCGCAACAGCGACCAGCAAGTTGCGCCGGACCCGACGGAGCAGGCGCCGCTCCTCACCCGGCCCGGGCCGATCAGTCACCGGCTCGAGCGCGAGGCCGAGCTGTCCGGACACCGACGCAAAGCCCGCGAGGATCGACTCGTCGTCCGCGTGCGCCTCGATGGGCTTGGGCGCACTGGCCGCCACAATTCCCGTACGGTCCGCCAGTTGCACGCTCCGCACGAGGTCATCCGACCTGTCACGCAGGATCGTGCGCGCCATCAACACCCTCCATCGGCACGGCGTGGACCTTCCCCAATGCCTTGCCGCTCGGCGGGCGTCACTCGACCACCCCACAGAGCCAGCTACGGCTCGGCAAAAGCTACCAGCGCGATGAGTGCGTCCATGCCGAGAGACTCTCACTTTCCCCGATCATGGAAAAAGATAACTCCATCGGGTGATGATCAGCTGCACAAATCATGCGGACCGTAGTCACCGCTCCTCTCCCGTCGCTCTACGTGTTGTTACCTCCTGACTTCTCATGCCCCCTTCACGCTGGTTTCCCACCCCCATGCCGCGATCGCGACCCGGTTACGCAGGTCCAGCTTCCGCTGGATGCTCCTCAGGTGTGTTTTCACTGTTCCCACCGTGATTCCCAAGGACTGCGCGATCTCCGCGTTCGTCCTCGCCTGCGAGACGAGACGCACGATCTCCCATTCCCGGCCGGACAGCACCCCTGGCCGCCGACTACCGACAGCCGGCCTGCCCATATGCCGGAAGAGCCGGAGGGTCATCTGCGGGCTGATCAGCATGTCGCCCGAAACCGCCGCGCGGACACCTTCGACCAGCAGTCCGGGCCCTGATCTCTTGAGAAGGAACCCGCAGGCTCCGTTCTGGATCGCGGCGCGCGCGTAGTCGTCGAGTTCGAACGTCGTGATCACTATGACGCGCAACGGATCCACCACGTCCGGGCCGGCAAGTACCCGCGTCACGGACAACCCGTCGCGTCCCGGCATCCGAACGTCGACCAACAGGACGTCCGGCCTCAACTCTCGTGCCCGCTTCACCGCCGACTCACCATCAGCTGCCTCGCCGATCACCTCAAGATCGTCTTCGGCCTCCAAGATGTGTCGCAGGTTGCGGCGAACCACCTCCTGATCATCCGCAACGAACACTCTGATCGCAGTCACGAGACCACCGGCAGCACGGCGTGTACCGCCCAGCCGGCCTGCCCCATTGGTCCCGCCCAGGAGGTTCCACCCAGTGCGATGGCCCGTTCGGCCAGTCCCCGCAGTCCGGAGCCTCCGCCACGAGCCCGCTTGAGCAACCCCTGGCGTCGCACGCCGTCGTTGACCACCCGGACGATCACGTGCGCACCGTTGCGGCGCACCGCCACGGACACCTGACGGGCCGCCGGGGCATGCCTTCGGACATTCGTAAGCGCTTCCAGGACGATCCGGTGCACGGTCCGCGCGATCTCCGGGCGCACATCCCTCACCTGGTCATCCAGGTCCAGCTCCACCCGCACCGACCCGAGCGCCCCGAACCGGTTCACCAGGGCTGGGATGTCGGCCATCGTCGCCTGCCGCTCCCAGTCGACCATCCCGGCAGCGCCATCGTCGGCACGCAACCAGCACAAAGCCCTGTCGATCGAGTCGAGGACACGGACGCCCGCTCCTTCGATGCGCTCCAACGCACGGCGTACCTCGACCGGTTCACGGTCGTTGATCCGCGCCGCCTGAGCCTCCAGAACCAGCCCGGTCACCTCGTGACCGAGCCAGTCGTGCAGGTCACTCGCGAGCCGCACGCGTTGCTCGCGTCGTGCCGCGCGAATCGACTCCTCCCGCACTTCGTCGAGGAACCGCAAGTACATACCGACCGCCAAGGCGCAAGCCGCCAGCAATCCCCAGCCGAAGCACCATTCGCTTGCCGACGCCATCCCAGGCGACGCTCGAGGACTGCTCGCGAGCCTCAACGGCGCCAGAACGACCGCGCTCGTCACTGCCCCGGCTGACAGCAGTGTCCCTGGCCCCCTCGTCTGCCGGACCGCCTGGACGAGGACACACAGCAGGAGCGCGCTCTCCATGAGCAACCACGAGCTGAGGCTCTGATCGACCACATCGCCGCTCCCGAACGTCGCCACGAGCGAGCTGCTGGCAGCGGCAACCGAGGCCGCGACGGTGACCTTGGGTCGTCGAGCACGATGCATCGCGATCCCCAGCGCAACAAGGAGAACCACGAGGGTCGAGGTGGTGGCGAGCACCGTTCCCGCGGGCATTGCCGCGAGCATCGCGCATACGGCGCCGAGAACCGGGACAGGCCAACCCAGTTCGAGCTTCATCCGCCGGCTGCTCCCGGTCGTGGTGTCCATGTCCGATCTCCTCGCTCGGTGGTGTGGTCGTGATTCGAGAATGCACGAATCGATCCGTGCGCACCATCTACCGAAAGACAGATATTTGCAGCCACCGGAGGAAGAATCCATCGATCGGGTTAGAACACAAATTCGATATTCCTGTATCGTCGAGGACACCGCAGACGGCGCGACCAGCCGGATCTGCTGCGGTACAAGCGAAATCGACGACGAGGAGCACTCATGGAGCACATCCCGACCACCCTGCGGATCTACATGTCGCGCTTGCGCGAGATGGCCGGTGGTCGATTCACGACAATGCCAGGTGGTTCACCCGCGAAACGCTCCATCTCGACGAGCACGTGCTGTCCCGTGCACCCCTGGGACAGTTGCGACGACGGCAGGTCCGCGGTCAGCACGTTGGGATTGCCGTGGACGCAGATGGTTCCGGCGGGATCGAACCAGGCACCCGTCGGCAGCTGTACCACGCCAGGACGAAGATCGGTGGTGAGAACCGCTCCGGCCAGGCAAGCGCCGCGGTCGTTGAAGATCCGGACCACATCGCCCTCCTTGATGCCGCGAGGGCCGGCGTCCTCGGGGTGCAGGTGGACGGCCTCCCGGCCCGCGACCTTCGCCGCCTGGCTGACAGCGCCACCGTCGAGCTGGCCGTGCAGACGGGTGTGGGGCTGATTGGCGATGAGCACCAACGGGAATCGGCTCGCTCGCTCGCCGCCGAGCCACTCGACGGGCTCCAGCCAGGCGGGGTGGCCGGGACAGTCGTCGTAGCCGAACGAGGCCACGCGCTCGGAGACGATCTCGATCCTGCCGCTCGGGGTCGGGAGGCGATGGGCGACGGGGTCGGCGCGGAAGTCGGCCCAGAGCGTCCGGTCGGTTTCCGTGTTCGGCAAGCGGTACTCGCCCATCTCCCAGAATTCCGGAAAGGACGGTACGGAGAAGCCCTTCCCGGCCAGGTGCTGTCGCCACGAGCCATAAAGATGCTCGAGCCACTCGCGTGCGGTGCGCCCCTCGGTGAACGTTTCCTCGATACCCAGCCGGGCAGCCAGTCCGGCGAAGATCGTGTGGTCGTCCCGGGCCTGCGCACGAGGCTCGGCGACCCGGTGCATCGCGATGAGATGGCTGTCGCGGCGGCCGCAGCCGAAGTCCTCGCGCTCCAACGCCGTCGTGGTGGGCAGGACGATGTCCGCGTGCCGTGCGGTGGCGGTCCAGAAGGGCTCGTGCACGACGACGGTGTCGGGCTGCGCGAAGGCGCTCCGTAGCCGGTTGAGGTCCTGGTGATGGTGAAAGGGGTTGCCACCGGCCCAGTACACGAGGCGGATGTCCGGGTAGGTGCGTTCCGCACCGTCGTACTGGTAGCGGGTGCCGGGTCTGAGGAGCATGTCCGCGATCCGGGCCACCGGAATGTACTGCTTGACAGGGTTGATCCCCTGCGACAAGTAGGGCACCCGGAAGTCCGGGCCGGTGTCACCGGTGTCGCCCATGGAGCCGTACCCGTGGCCGAAACCGCCACCGGGCAGTCCGATTTGACCGAGCATGGCGGCCAGCGCGATGGCCGCCCAGACGGGCTGCTCGCCGTGCTCGATGCGCTGGAGGCTCCAGGTGACGGTGATGAAGGTGCGACGTGCGGCCATGCGTCGGGCGAGGTCGACGATCTCCGCGGCCGGGATGTCGGTCAGGGCACTGGCCCAGGCGGCATCCTTGACGATTCCGTCGTCAAGACCGAGGAGGTAGCGCTCGAACTCGTCGTAGCCGGTGCAGTAGCGGTCCAGGAACCGTCGATCATGCAGGCCCTCGACCGCAAGGGTGTGCGCGAGGGCGAGCATGAGCGCGGTGTCGGTCGCGGGGCGGATGGGATACCACCGCACGTCGAGCCGCGCCGGCAGGTCGGCGCGCAGCGGACTGATCAGGGCGACCTCGACGTCCCGGTCGGCGAGCTGAGCCAGGAAACCGGGGGTGTGGTGCCGGGTGACTCCGCCGGGCGTGACGAAGACGTTCTTCTCGGGCACTCCGCCGAAAGCCACGAGGAGTTCGGTGTTCGCCACGATCGTCGGCCAGCTCGAACCGTTGCGCAGGACGTCGGTGGCGGTGCCGACGACGTGCGGGAGCACCACCGCGCTGGTGCCGTAGCTGTAGGTGTTGCGAGAGGAGGTGAAACCACCGAAAGCGTTGAGGAACCGGTGCAACTGGCTCTGGGCGTGATGGAACCGGCCGGCGCTCGCCCAGCCGTAGGAGCCGCCGTAGATCGCCTCGTTGCCGTGTTCGGACCGCACCCGGAGGAGTTCCGCCGAGAGCAAATCGAGAGCCTCGTCCCAGCCGACTTCGACGAAGTCCTCGTGGCCGCGCTTCGGATCCGGGCCAGGCCCGCGCTCCAGCCACCCTCGTCGGATCGCCGGCGCCGCGATCCGGGTGGGGTCGGTCAAGGCGCTGGGCAGATTGCCGAGCAGAGGCGACGGCGCCGGATCCTCGGGGTGTGCGGAGACCTGGAGGTGACCGTTCTCATCGAGTCCGGCTGAGAAGGCGCCCCAGTGCGAGGTGCTCGGCCGCAAGCGCATACGTCTACAACTACCAGGAAGGATGGTGACCGATCGTGCTGTGAGACGGTGAAGTCCGTGGGCAAGACGGGCTGACCACCGGGGATCGGTGGCGATGGCAGGCAAGCTGCGGGGTTGCTCACGTCGTGCATGGCCGCCTCGCCGTGACGTTCGTGAACGGCGATCAAAGGGTGGCGATACGTGCTGCCCGGGCCGGCTCAGTTGCGTGAGACAGCCGACCCGAGCAGCGCGTCGGTGCTCCGGCTACGGGTTCGGGCCCGTTGCCGCGGGACGGTCGGGCTGGTTCGACCACTGCGACCACGAGCCGGGGTAGAGGGCCGCGTCGATCCCGGCGATGGCCAGCGCTGCGATCTCGTGCGCCGCGGTCACACCGGAACCGCAGTACACCCCCACTGGGCCTGCGGTGACGCCCAGGTCGCGGAAGCGGGCCGCGAGTTCGGCGGCCGGTCGGAACCGGCCGTCGGTGGCGAGGTTGTCACCGGTCGGCGCGCTGACAGCACCGGGAATGTGCCCGGCGCGCGGGTCGACGGGCTCCTGCTCGCCGCGGTAGCGCTCGCCGGCCCTGGCGTCGAGCAGCGTGCCCTCGGCCGGCAGGGCCGCAGTCTCGTCGATCGAGAGAACGGGCAGGTGACCGGGCTTGAGCACGACGTCGCCCGGCTCGGGCGTGCGGCCGAAACCGGTCTCCAGGGGCCTGTCGCCCCACGCGGCGAGTCCGCCGTCGAGGAGCCGGACGTCCGCGACACCCGCCCAGCGGAGCAGCCACCAGGCGCGGGCGGCGGCGAGGTTGCCGCTGTTGTCGTAGGCCACGACGGACGAGCCTTCGCGGACGCCCCAGCGACGTGCGGCCGCCTGGAAAGCTTCGATGTCCGGTAGCGGGTGGCGTCCCTCGGCGGGGGACGGCGGTGTGGCCAGCTCGGTGTCGAGGTCCACGTACACCGCGCCCGGCAGGTGCCCGTCGAGGTAGTGACGATGTCCGTTCGGATCGCCCAGCGCCCACCGCACGTCCAGCAGAACAGGTGGGGCAGACGAGTCGAGCTGCCGTTGCAGTTCATCGGCGCTGATGAGGACCGGCGGCCGGGGCAGGTCGATCTCGGATGGGTCGGCCGAACCCGGCGACTCACCACGCGCGGCGGCGAGCGCGAGGCGGCGCTGCATCGCGGCGTTGAGCGGGGCCGGAACTCCGTGCAACCGTCCGAGCAGGACGATTTCGCCGTTGAGGAAATCGCCCTCCACCGATCCGGCACCGCGGGCGAGGCTTTGCCGGGTCGAGCTGCCGGCGCGCGGACGCCCCGGGATCTCGGCGGGGTCCGAGGCCGAAGTGTCTATTTCGGATGCTTCGCGCAAATTGACCGGATCGATGCCTGCCGCGGCCAGCACCCGACGGCCCTCGGCGCGCAGCTCGCGGCCGAGCGATGCCGTGCGGTCGTCGGGACCGAAGAGAGCGTCGACGGCGTTGCCGAGGTTGGCGAGGAGTTTCCCCGCCTTCCAACGCAGCAGGTCCGGCACGAGCTGGACGCCGAAGCCGGCGGTGCGCAGGTCGGCGGCGATGGTGTCGAGGCGCGGGTCGTCACCGGACGGGAACTGGCCGAGCCACAGGATGCCCGGCAGTTGGGCGCCCTGGGCGCTGACCTCGCCGGGTTCCAGGTAGGTCGTCGGCATCCACAGGGACGCCCCGAACACCGTGGCGAAGCGGCGCAATGCCGCGCGTTCGTTCTCCAGGCCGTTCTGCAGCATCAGCACCGGCAGGTCGGCGGCCAGACCGGCGCCGGCCGGGAGCCACGACCACTCCTGGAGGACCTCCTCGGTGTTCTGGGTCTTGGTGGCCACGACCAGGACGTCATCCGGAGCGAGTTCGACCTCCTCAGCGTTGCCGGCGACCGGCACCGGGACGAGCTGCTCGCCCGTGGGCCGGAAGTACCGCAACCCGCGCTCGCGGATCTTGGCGCCGTGCTCGCCGCGCGCGATGAGCACGGCCGGAATGCCGGCGAGGTGGAGCTGAGCGGCGACGGTCGAGCCGACCGCGCCCGCTCCGATGATGACGTAGCGCATGGGCCCATGGTGCCGGACCGATGGTGGGTGGGGGGCGACGGTGCTGGGTGGGGTGACGGTGCTGTGGCAGGGACGGTGCGGGGATGACGGTCCGGGGGAGGATCGGGACGGCACTCGCCGGAGGGATGGCGCTCGTGGGAGGGATGGCGCTCGTGGGAGGGAACGGTCCTGGTTAGAGGGGCCGGTGCTGGCCGGAAGGCAGTGCTGTCCGCAGGGGACGGTGTCGCAGGTGGGATGCCCCGTGCGGGCGCGGGTGCCAGCCACAGGTGCGGCGCCCGGCTGCGGGTAGGGTGCCGGCCTCGGGTGGGTGCGGCCCGGGGTTGGGATGCCCAGTGCGAGTGCCAGTCGCAGGCGCAGGTGTCCGGCGCGGGCGGGGTCCAACCGCATGCGCGGCCGCAGGCCGCGGGCAGGGTCCAACCACAGGCGCGGCCGCAGGCCGCGGGCGGGATCCAACCACAGGCGCGGCCGCAGGCTGCGGGCCCGCATGCCGGGGGCGCGGGCCGCAGGTCCGGGTGCCGATCGAGTGCGGATGCGGCGTAGCTGACCGTGACAATGCGGTACCAGCAGCACCACGCTCACCCGCCGGGCGAAATCCTCGCCCTCAAACGCGGTGCAACAAGATCGTGACCTCTTGCGCTCAACCACGGCTCCCCGTGGGGCGTCTTTGCGCTTGTAGGGATCATCCGAACGCTGGGGGAACGTACAAGTGACCGTCAAGAAGCTGGTGCTGGCCGTCGCCGCCGTGGGCGCTGCTCTCGTGCTCACCGCCTGTGGGGGTGGTGCCCAGCAGGCCGCGGACGTGCAGCAGGTCGCCGTGACCACCGGCGCGCCCACCACAGCGCCCACCACCACCAGCACCGCCGCTCCCAGCACCACCACGCCGTCGACCAGCTCGGCCGCGCCCTCGACGACCAGCACCACCACGAAGCCCTCGACCAGTTCGAAGACCACCACCAAGAAGACCACCACCACCAAGGCTCAGGCCCCGGCGGGTGTGCCGTGCGCGGCCACCGTCGACGCCTGTGTCGACCTCTCCGCGAAGAAGGCCTGGCTCCTCAAGGACGGCGAGGTCGTCTACGGCCCCGTCCAGATCATGCCCGGCTCGGCCAGCGACCCGACGCCGGTCGGGACCTTCCGCGTCTCACACAAGGTCAAGGACTACCACAGCCGCGAGTTCGACGCCCCCATGCCGAACTCGGTCTTCTTCCAGCCCGGCATCGCCTTCCACCAGGGCAGCCTGTCCAAGTACTCGCACGGCTGCATCCACCTGTCGACCAGCGCCTCGCAGAAGTTCTTCAGCACCCTGGCGGCCGGGGACACCGTGCAGGTCGTCCGCTAGGACGCCACCTGCACGATCTCCCGCAGCTCAGCCAGCAGCTCACCGCGGCTGCCCGCCCCCAGGCGCTGCCGCATCCGCGCCATGTGGTGCTCGACCGTCTTCGCCGAGATGAACAAGCGATCACCGATCTGCTTGTACGTCAACCCGGCGACCACGAGCTCCGCGACCTGCCGCTCCCGCTCGCTCAGCCGCACCCCGCCCGTGTGCTCCACCGCTTCCCGGCCCGGCCGGCCCTGGAGCACACGGGCGCAGTCCAGCAGGGTCACCATCGCCTTGCGGTCGGACGTCCGGATCGCCGCCTGGCCGGCCAGCCGCGCGCCGTCCCAGCACAGGCCGACCCCGTGCAGGTCACGCGCCGCCGACTCGACCTCCGGCGCGTCGACCTCGCCGCCCAGCACCTTCAGCCAGCACCCCGCCGCCCGCGCGATCGTCGCGAAGTACGGGCCCTCCGACGCCGCCTCCGCCAAAGCCTCGGCGTGCGCGGCCGCCTCCTCCGGCTGCTCCGCGATCACCGCCGCGTGCAGACCGCTCCAGTGCAACGCGCTCGCCCACAACGGCGGGTCGCCCAGCCCGGCCAGCAGCTCCCGCGCCTGCCGCAGGTGCGGCGCCAGCCGGTCCCGCTCCCCGAGTCGCGCCGCCGCCACCTCGAACTCGCCGAACGGCAGGAACGTGAACAGGTCGACCGGGTGCCGGACCACCGCCTCGCGCGCCTGGATCCAGATCCGCCGCAACCCGGCCAGGTCGCTCGCCCGGCGCGCCAGCCCGACCCGCAACCCGACCGCGAACAACCAGTCCCGCGGCGACAACTGCTCCCCCGCCGACCGCAGCTGCGCGTTCGCGCCCTCCTCGTCGCCGCGCAGCATCGCGATCCACGCCAGCAGCAACCGGTGCCGCGGCACCAGCACGCCCGACGACACCGCCCGCTCCAGCAACGGCTCGGCGATCGCCGCCTCACCCGAGTGCAGCGCCACCAGCGCGCCCAGCGCCGCCGGGCTGTCCGGCAGCAGCACCCGGTCCGACACCGGCTCCAGCATCTCCGCCGAACGGATCAAAGTGGACAGTGCCACCGTCGGCTGATCCGTCACCGACTCCAGCACACCACGAGCCGCCGACGACACGGCACCGGCGAGCAACGTCGGCGGACCGTCCACTGAGGACTTGTCCAGCAGCTTCTCCGCCTCCGCGAGCCGCCCGGACCCGGTCAGGCCGATCACCGCGAAACAGCGCGCGGCCGCGGTGTCCGACCACTGGAACAGCTCCGCGCTGCGGGCCAGCTGGCCCCGGTGCGCCAGCGCCGCGCCCGCGACCTGCGCCCCCTCCGCCCGGTCCGCCGCGTCGTCCGAGCCGATCACCTGGTCGGCCAGCTGCAGCGCCGTGTCGAAGTCCCCGGCTCGCGCGACCGCCTCGGCCCACCGGGTTCCCACCGCCGCGGCCGGCCGCCCGGCCCGCACCGCCGCCTCGTACAACCGCGCGGCCAGCGCCGGCTCCCCGGTCGCCTCACCGGCGGCCACCTCGAACGCCGTCGCCACGTCCGCCCCGGTCACACCGGCCCCGATCAGCGGCCGGACCAGGCTCAGCACCGGCCCGCTGCGGTCGAGCTGCCGCCGGATGAGCCGCAGCCGCAGGGCGATCCGCCGGTCGGCGGGCACCAGCTCCCGCAGGGCCCGCGCGGCGACCGGCAGCAGCCGCCCGTCCGGCCCCAGGTAGCCGGTCGCCCGCACCGCTTCGACCGTCGACGCGGGCAGCTTCAGCGCGGCGAGCAGGTCCGGATCGGCCCCGGCCTCGACCGCGAGCAGGTAGCACAGCGAATCCTCGCCGGCCTGGTCCAGCTCGTGCCGGAACGCCGCGACCAGCTCACCGTCGCCGCCGGCCAGCAGGCGCACGAACCCAGGCACGCCGCCGGTCTGCGCCAGCACGGAGTCGACGGCCAGCGGCCGCCCGGCCCTGGACAGGAACGTCTCCGTGCGCGGCCGGTCGAACGGCCGCAGCACCAGCTGCCCGGTCAGCCGGCCGAGCACCTGGTTCAGCGCGGCCGGCCGCGGGTGCGGGCGGGCCGCGATGACCAGCCCGGCCGACTCGTCGTCGAGCTGACGGGCCACTTCGGACAGTTCGGCGTCGGTCAGCAGGTGGGCGTCGTCGACCAGCCGCACGCCGGGCGCGCCGGCGAGGTGGTCGAGCACGGCGGTCTTGCCGTAGCCGCCGGGGGCCACGATCGCGAGGCGGACCGGCGCGAGCTGACCGGTTTTGATCGCCGCGCAGACCCGCTCGGTGGGTTCGTCCAGCAGGATCACTCGTCGTCCTCGCTTCGGGAGCCGCCGCGGCGGGAGGGCGCGAACCGGCGGCGGGGCGGTTCGAGCGGGGTCAGTACGACGGGCGGCCGCGGCGGAACGGGTTCGTCGTCGTACACGTCTTCGGGTTCCAGGTCGGGAAAGCCGGTCACCTTCGGCACGAGCGCGGTCGACTCGACCGCTGCGCCTTCCCGCAGCCGCGCGACCAGCGCCGCTCCGCGCGCGACCGCGAAGGCCGGTTCCGGCTCGGCGACCACCCGGCAGCCGGTCAGCTCGCCGGCCAGCTCGGCCAGGAGCGGCACCGCCGCCGTGCCACCGACCAGCAGCACCGCGCTCAGCCGCTCGTACCGGCGCAGCGGGTCCAGCGTCGCGAGCAGGCCGGGCCGCGCCAGCCGGTCGAACTCGGCGCGCGTCACCCGCACCGGCCCGATCTCGGTCTCGGGCAGCGTCGAGAGCCGCTCCTTGGCCTCGGCGCACACCAGCCGCAACGCCGAGGGCGCCACGTCGCCGCACCGCTCGTGGACGTGGGCGAACAGCAGGTCGTCGAGCGCCTTCCCAGCCGCCGGCTCGGCCGGCTCGGCGTGCGTGACCAGGTCGAACGTCGCGGGTCCGCGCCGCAGCACGGCGAGGTCGGCGTGCTCGCCGCCGATCCGGCACACCGCGACGAGGGTCTGCGGGTCGATCCGCTCCCGCGCGAGGTGCCCCTCCGCGGCGGCGACCGGCGTCGGCAGCAGGATCGCGGGCGGTAGCCCGGCCGCGCCCAGCGCGTCGAGCAGCAGCTTGCGCCGGTAGGTGCCCCAGGACGGCGGGTGCGTGACCGCGATGCGCTCGGCCGGCTCGCCTTCGTCGGCGGCGACCTGGTCGACGACCCAGCCCGCGACGGCCGCGGTCAGCGCCTCTGACGTGTACAATTCGTCACCAAGCAGGAACGGAACGTCATCGCCGATGCGGCGCAGGAATCCCCGCGCCACCCGGTCCGGTTCCACGACCGAGCGCCGCAACGCCTCCGCGCCGACCGACACGGTCGCGTCCGGAGCGACGTGCACGACGGACTCCACCGGGGGCCCGGACACCGGCTCCGACCAGCGTTCGCCCACGTCACGGCACACGGCAGCGGCGATGCCGGTGCTGCCGATGTCGATGCCGAGAACGTGACGCATAGGGGTTGAATCCTCACTCACGGGGTCGCCCCTTCGTACCAAAGTCGCCCGTTGGGGTCACATCCCCTAATCCCCTAACCGCTGGCCCCGATGACCTCACCCAAGGTTGCGGACCTATCCCCGATGCCTCGGTAACGGAACGGTCACTAGGTTCGGCCGAGGCGTCCTGCGGTGCACCCTGGACGCCTTGTCCGGTTTCAAACCCCCCGAGATCCGCGGAGATATTCCTTGTCTCTCCCCGCCCAGAACCTGCACGAGTTCGTGCTCAACCTCCTGAACGACGAGGCTGCCCGGTCGGCGTTCGCCGCCGACCCGACCAGCGCGCTCGCCGCCGCCGGCTTGAGCGACGTCACGCCGCAGGACATCCAGGAAGTCGCCCCGCTGGTCGCCGACTACGCTCCCGCGCCGCTGGCCGACGCGCTGTCCGCGCTGCCGCTGGACGCCGACGTGACCGACCTGCAGGGCGCCATCGCCCAGCTGCAGGCCGTCGCGGACGCCGCTGACGCGCTGCCCGTCGCGACCCCCGAGCTGCCCCTGGACGTCCCGGCCCGCGCCGACCTGCCCGTCGAGACCCCGGCCCTGCCGGTCGACACCTCGGCCCTGCCGCTCGGCGAGGAGCTGCTCGGCGGCCCGACCGCCGACCTGGGCGACCTGCCGGTCGAGCTGCCCGAGCTGGGCGACCTGCCGCTGGGCGACCTGCCGCTGGGCGACCTGCCGCTGAACGTCCCCGCCCTCGACGGCCTCCCGCTGGACGCGCGCAACGACCTGCCCGTCGGCGACCTCCCCGTCAGCGACCTGCCGGTCAACACGCTGCCCGTCGAGGCGCCCGATCTGAGCAGCTCCGCGGTGTCGCTGCCCGAGGTCGAGGGCCTGCAGAACGCGGTGCCCGGCCTCCCGGTCGAGCTGCCCGCCCTGGGCGAGCTGCCGTCCCTGCCGACGGTGAGCACCGAGCGCGCCGACGTGCCGAGCGAGCTGACCGGCCTGCCGGTCGACGCGAGCGCTCTGCCGCTGGACGCGGGCGCCCTGCCGGTCGGCACCGAGGACGTCACCGGCCTCGCCGCGGCCGTCGGCCTGACCGAGCTGCCGGAGACCGGCGGCCTGCCCGTCGACTTCGACACGCTGGGCTCGCTGCCGGTGGACGCGCCGTCGCTGGGCGACGAGCCGTTCACCGCGCCCGACCTGGACGTCCCGGGCGTGGGCCGCTTCGACACCACGAGCGCCGGCTCCGCCGACGGCTACGCCACCACCGTCTCCTACGAGGGTGACCTGGCCGAAGGCGCCGCCGCGGCCGCCGCCGCCGCGGAGGGCGCGGGCGTCGCCGGCACCGCCGGTACCCCGGCCGGTGCCTTCATCGGCAGCGCCGCGGGCAGCACCGAGGGCTTCACCGGCGGCTTCGCCGTCGAGAACAACGAGGGTGAGCTGCAGGGCGGTCTGACCGCCACCGAGGACGCCGTCCTCGCGGGCGCCCGCACCGACTCGGCCCTCGGCACCTACACCCTCGGCGTGGACGGCACCCCCGCCGACGCCCCGAGCCTTGACGGCCTGCCGAGCTTCGACGAGGCCGGTGACCTGGCCGGTTCGCTCGACTCGGACGTCCTCGGCCGCGCCGAGCCGGCCGCCGGCACGATCGCCGACTACATCTCGATCGGTGGTGACCTGGTCGGCGGCGGCGTCGCCCAGCACTCGGCCACCCTCGGCGAGTACCTGACCCTCGGCGGCGCGCAGGCCGGTGAGCTGGTCACCAACGGTGGCGCCCAGGCCGGCACGGCGATCTCCGACGCCGGCCACCAGGCCGCGGACCTCGCCAGCGACCTGCCTGCCGCCCCCGGCGTGCCGTCCGTGCTGCCCGCCGCCGTCCCGACCATGATCCCGGCCGAGGCGCCCGGTGATCTGCCGGTCCACTTCGGCGCCGAGCTGCCGCAGGGCCTGCCGCACCTGCCGGTCGCGAACCCGCTGCCCGAGGTGACCAACCACGTCGAGCACGCGCTGACCACCGACCCGGTCAAGGAGATCGTGTCCGTGACCGACAGCCCGCTGGCCGACGCGATCGGCCCGCTGAACCACGCGCCGCTGCCCGAGGCCGCTGACCTCGACAACCTGCACGGCGATCTGCCCCTGGGTCACTGACCGGTAGCCGCAACGGCGCGGCTACCACTCACCGACGGAGCGGCGGGGTTCGTCTCAGAACGGACCCCGCCGCTTCACGTTTTGGTCACGACACGGCACACTCCTCCGCGTGCTTGCACCGCCCTGGCTCGACGTACTGGACGACACCGCCCACGTCTGCGCCACCCAACGGCGTCCTGATCTGGTCGATCGCATCCGCAGACGCAGAGCTCAGCTGCTCGACGAGCAGCTGCGGGTGGTCGTGATCGGCGAGTCCGGCCAGGGCAAGAGCCAGCTGGTGAACGCCCTGGTCAACGCGCCGGTGTGCGCGGTCGGCGAGGACGCGACGACCACCGTCCCGGCCGTCGTCACGCACGCCGAGACCCCCACCGCGGCCGTCGTCACGGCCGGTCCGCGGGCCATCGAAGGTCCCGCCCGGCAGCCGGTCCCGGTCGAGTCGGTCACCGGGCAGGCCAATCGGGAAGCGGTCGCCGTGAGCGGTCCACCGGTCGTGCGGGCCGAGGTCGGCCTGCCCCGCGCGCTGCTGTCCGGCGGCCTGGCGCTGGTCGACACACCGGCGCGGGCGGCCATGGAGACCGTCGACTCGGCGGACGCCGTGCTGATGGCCACCGACGCCACGAGCGAGCTGTCGGCGTCGGAGATCCAGCTGCTCGAACAGGTCGTCCGGCTGTGCCCGACCGTGCTCGTGGTGCTCACCAAGATCGATCTGGTCCCGGGCTGGCGGGCGGTGGCGCAGCGCAACCGCAACCGCCTCGACCAGCGCGGGCTGATGGCGTCGCTGGTCCCGGTTTCGGCGGCGCTGCGGCTGGCCGCGGCGAAAACCGGCGACCAGGCGCTCAACGCCGAGTCCGGGTTCGGCGAGCTGGTCAAGTGCCTGCACCAGGACCTCCCCGGCCAGGCGGACCTGCTGGCGCGCCGCTCGGTCGCCGCGCTGAGCACCACCACCGTCGAGGCCCTGCAGAACTCCCTGACCGAGGAGTACGCCGCGACGCAGCAGCCGGACAACGGCGACGCGGTCGCCCGCTGGCACGCCGCGGGACGACGTCTGGAGAGGCTGCAGCGGGACGCGAACCGGTGGCAGACGCTGCTGTCCGACGAGGTGTCCGACCTGATCTCGGACGTCGAGTTCGACCTGCGCGACCGGACCCGCAAGATCCTGGTCGAGGTCGACGAGTACTTCGAGACCGCGGACCCGGCGAAGACGTGGCCCGAGTTCGAGGAGTGGCTGCGGGATAACCTCACCACGGTCGCCGAGACGAACTCCGAATGGCTGCTCGACCGGTTCGAGTGGATCGCGCGCAAGATCGCGCGGCAGGTCGCTCCGCACCGCGAAGACGCGCTGCCCGACTCGCTGCCGCGCGAGGTGCCCGGTGACGCGGTCGGGGACCTGCGGATGCCGCGGGTCGAGCGGTTCAGCGTCGGGCAGAAGCTCTTCGTCGGCATGCGCGGGTCCTACAGCGGCCTGCTGATGTTCGGTCTCGCGACCACCATCGCCGGCCTGCCGCTGATCAACCCGATCTCGCTCGGCGCGGGCGCGGCCTTCGGCGCGAAGAGCGTGTTCGAGGAGCGCGGCAACCGGCTCAAGCGGCGCCAGCACGCCGCGAAGACCGCCGCGCACCGGTACGTGGACGACTTCTTCCTGCGCTACGGCAAGCACAGCAAGGACACCGCGCGGCAGATCCACCGCGCGCTGCGCGACCGGCTCAACGGGGTCGCCGACGAGCTGCGTGGCGAGATCACCGAAACCGCGAAGACGTTCAAGCAGGCCATCGACGACGACACCACCCGTCGCACGGTCCGGGCGAACGAGATCCGGCGGATGATGGACGAGCTGAACGTGCTGCGCCGCCGGGCCCAGGCGCTGGCCACGCCCGCGCAGCTGCCGACCCAGCGGGGGATCACCGCGTGAGCCTGGCCGCGAGGACGCGCGCGGTCCTGCAGGAGGCGCTGGAGGTCTACCAGGACAGCCCGCGGGCGACGAGCTGGTTGCAGCGCCAGCTGACCCGGTTCGACGACCCGCTCCGGCTGGCGGTGGTGGGGCCGCGCGGCTCGGGCCGGTCGACGCTGGTCGCCGCGCTGGCCGGGGAGCCGCCGCAGGGTGAGATGACGTGGTTCCGGACCTCGCCGGGCCGCTCACCGGACGAGCTGATGCTGATGGACACGCCGGCGATCGACGGCGGTGCGGCGCCGAGCACGATCGAGGGGATCTGCATGGACGCCGACGCGGTCCTCTACCTCGTGCGGCGCCCGTCCGAGGCCGATTTGTCGTTCCTGCACACGCTGCAGGACCACCCGGTCGCGCGAGCGGCGGCCGTGAACGCGCTGGTCGTGCTGTCGCGGGCGGACGAGCTGGGTGGCGGCCGGGTGGACGCCGTGATCTCGGCCCGGCAGGTCGCGCGCCGCTACCGGGTTGCGCCCGAGGTGGCCGGGCTGTGCCAGGACGTCGTGCCGGTGGCCGGGCTGCTGGCCGCGGCGGCGCGCACGCTGACCGAGCCGGAGTTCGCGGTGCTGCGAGCGCTCGCGGCCGTGCCGCGGGAGGAGCTGGAGCCGCGGTTGCTGTCGGCGGACCGGTTCGCGGCGGCGGAGTTCCCGGCGCCGGTGGCCGCGTCCGACCGCGCCGCGTTGCTCGCCCGCTTCGGGATCTTCGGCGTGCGGCTGGCGTTGACGTTGATCCGCCGCGGCGCGGACACGTTGCCGGCGCTGGCCGGTCAGCTCGTGCCGCGCAGCGGCCTGGCCGACCTGCGCGAGGCGATCGACGGGTACTTCGTGGCGCGGCGGGACGCGCTCAAGGCGCGGTCGGCGTTGATCGGGCTGGAAGTGGTGCTGCGCATGGAACCGCGCCCGGCCGCGGCCGGGTTGGCGACCGAACTGGAACGGTTGCTGGCCGGTGCCCACGATTTCCGGGAGCTGCGGCTGGTGGCCGCGCTGCAAACCGGACGGACGTCTTTTTCGGCGGACCTGAAGGCGGAAGCCCTGCGGTTGATCGGTGCCGCGGGAACGTCGCGGACCGAGCGGCTGGGGGCGGAGCCGGTGCTGCTCGCCGTGCGGCGGTGGCGGGACCAGGCGGAGAACCCGGAGCTGAGCGCCGGGGAGCGTCGCGCCGCGGCAGTCGTGTTGCGCAGCTGCGAAGCGATGGCGAACGGGACGATCTGACGCCGTTCGTCACATGGCCGTGGGCTCGCCCGGGTCGACGAGCCCGGCCGGTTCAGTCCTCGGTGGAGTCGGCGGGCTTGAGGTAGGCGGTGCCGCCCTGGGGCATCCGGCGGAAGAAGTTCACGCGAGCGATCGGCTGACCGTAAGGCTGACGGCCGATCATCGGATTCACCGGAGAATCAATCGCATCCGCGCTGGGCACCACCAATTCCCCGGGCCGGTTATCGCGTTCCCGGCGGGGATCCCATTGCACTGACATCAGTTTCCTTTCCGACGTGTTGATCCGTCCGAAGAGGACGGTACTCCTGCCGCGCCGGTCGCACGAACCAAGGTCGCCTCGAACAGAGCGGCGAGCACCGGCCGCATACCGGACTCGATTTCCGCCAGGGATAGCCCGGAGGGCGCCCGGCTAAGCCGCACCACCAGTTCGGCCGCGTCCCCGTCGAGCCAGTGCAGTTCCGGTGGGTCGCCGGGACGGCCGACGAGCACTCTGCGGGTGGTCTCCATCCGGGCGATGCGCAGCAGCGGGTCCAGCGTGTAGTAGCCGGGCGGCACCGGACGGGTGACAGGTTGGGAAAGAGTGGGCGCGTCCTCATCACACAACAGGGTGCGCAGCAACCACTTGGCGTCGATTTCCAGCGTGTCCTCCGCGCCGCGGAGCCAGCGCCCGATCTCCGTCGCGCGCTCGCGAGCGCGGGGAAGCAACGAATTCGTGCCGAGTTCGCTGTTCTCGTTCCGCGCCCACACGTCTTCGGCGAATTGCGCCAGGCACGCGTAGGCGTGGAACGCGGCGATGACCTGTTCCACCGGCCACACCGCCGCCGACCACGACGGCCGGAAGGTGCGCCCGTCCGCCGGATCCGGGCCGAGGAAGTCGCGGGTGATGGCGAGATCGAAGAACTTCTGATGGGCGCCCTCGTGGATGATCGCCTCGGCGACTTCGTAAGCAGCATCCGGCCGATCGATGAGGATCATCCCCGGGAAGAGCCGGGACGACGCCGACACCAATCCGCCGGACGTGGCCGGATCGAGGACCACGAGCAGGTCGACGTGCGCCACGAGGTCGCCGGCCAGCGCCGGGCTCACCGCCCGGACCTTGTCCAGGCCGGCCGAGACGACGGCCAAGGCCTCGTCGTCCCCGGTCAGCACGCGCGGCGGACGACCACCGGACAGGCTCTGCGCGTGGATGACCCGAAGAGCCTCCGCGAGCACGGCACCGGCCCGGTCTCCGGTCGCCACCTTCAACGTGGACGGGCCCGCCACCAGCTCGGTCACGACGCAATCGAGGTCGTCGCCGAGATCGGAAGTGATCGGACGTCGTCCCGCCAGCGCTTCGCCGACCTGGAACCGGAAAAGGGGGCTGTCGAGCTGCTCCGGCGGTACCGGAGCCCGTCCCGGGAGCAGCAGTTCGACCGCCAGCCGGTAGAGCGCCCGGCGCTCCTCGAGCACCGCATGGGCGGGCGCCAGTGCCGCGTGAACGGCCGTGGCGTCCGGCCAAGCAGATCTGGAATTCATCCGTGCGCGGCTTCCGCTAGAAGGACCAGCCTGTGGACCGCGCGAGATTACAGCCACGCCCGAGCGCACCCGCAACGGGCCATCTTGTCAGACAACAGACGCCAGGTACGGGTCTGGCCTCCCCTCAGACCCCGCTGCCCAGGAAGGAAACGACCTGCACGAAACCGACGACCGCCAGGACGAAGCAGGCCGTCACGGTCATCACGAGCACTGTTCGCCAGCCGATCAACACGACTGCCATGGCCACCAAGAAGATGACAATCAGAAGGTTTTGCGAGCCCACTGCCAACACCTCCACTCGTGTCCGCCCGAGTCGCCCCGACGGATCCGGCCCCCGCTTCGGCAACTCCAGGATCTCCATGTTGTAGGTTGTCTGTCAAGTGACAACTTGTTGACAGACAACTTGCGTCTGGCATCAGTTCTTGTTACGGTCGACGAATGCTCGGGGACACCCAGTGGAGCAAGGCGAGAGGTTGACGATGGATGACGAGAGCTGGGCTCTCTCACCGAACGCCCGCAAGCCCCTGCCCGAACTGATCGAGGACAAGATCAGGGCACTCATCACCAACGGCACGTTCCGGGCCGGCGACCGGCTCCCGACCGAACCCGAGCTGGCGCAGAAGATGGCTGTGGCTCGCAGTTCCCTGCGCACCGCCCTGCAGCGCCTGCAACTCCAGGGCGTCGTCGAGGTCATGCGCGGACGCGGTTGGTACGTGCGCTCCACCGACGTGGCCGAACGGGACGAGCCGTTGCGGTTCGACCGGCGCGTGAGCGATTCCGACCTGCTCGAGGTCCGGATCGCGCTGGAGACGACGGCCGCCAGTCTCGCCGCGCTGCGGGCGAGCCAGGGCGAACTCGACGACATCGCCAAGCTCGCCAAGCTGCACCAGGCCGCCTCGGTCAACGACAAGGACGAGCTGCTGCGGACCGACGAGGACTTCCACGCAGCCGTGGTGCGGGCCAGCCACAACGAGCTGCTCGACCAGCTGTACCGCTCGCTCGTGCCGCAGCTGCGGTCCTACCGCCGCAACAGCTACAGCAGCGCCGAGGTGCACGTCCGCTCCGCGAACGACCACAACCAGGTGTCGTGGTTCCTCAGGCGGCGCGACGAGGCCGGCGCACGAGCGGCGATGACCACGCACCTTCTCGGTCTGTACAACGACCTGGCCGCCCAGACCGGCATGCCCGTCGAGGAGCGCGCCGGCTTGACGAACTACGCGCTGGAGGACGAACCGAGCTGGCAGCAGAACCGGTGAGCCAGGTCCGAATTTAATCCGATCGGGCCTATCGTCCCGGTCCGCCATCCGCCGATCATGGTTCTTCGATCGTGCGGAGAGGCAGTGACGACTGGGGACGCGGGCCGGGGCGGGGACGGCTCTCCACCTCCCGGAACCGGCCGCCGCCCCAGCCGGTTCGGCTTCCTGCTGACCGCGGTCGGCCTGGTCCTCCTGATCGTCGGCCTCACCTGGCCGTCGTCCGGCGGCTGGGTGGCCGCGGCGCACCGGTTCCTTCTCGCGGCCTCGCCCGGGTTCCTCGTCACCGGCCTCACGATCATCGGCTACGAGGCGTTCGTCCACCACCGCCTGCTGTCCGAGATCGTGCGGCTCGCGGGGCCGCGCATCGTCGAAGCACTGCTTCCGCAGCAGGTGATGGGCGCTTTCCTCACCTCGGTCTACGGCGAGAAGGAAGCCAACCGCGACGTGCTGGTCGGTGTGCTCGGTGGCGAAGGGCGGCGTCCGATGGGCGCCGATCTCGCGGTCAGCACGCACACCGAGGTGGATCTCGAACTGCGCGCGGTGGACCACGAGCAGTACCACCTCACGGTCACCACGACCTACAGCTTCAAGAAGAACGTGGCGGTGGACCGGTTCGTCATCTTCGCCACCTGCAGCACGCTGCTGCGGGACTCGATCAGCTCGGGTTGCCAGCTGCCGCTGTTCGAGCTGTGGTTCATCCCGGACGAGGACATCTTCCAGAACTCGGTGGAGGACATGCTGCCCTCGGTCCGGCTCGGGATCGAGTACCTGGACGACCGGGGCGACCACCACCTGGCGTCGTCGGACAAGCTGCGCCTCCGGGAGGTCAAGTACGACCGGTGGGCCGACTACCTGTCGTTCTTCCGGGAGGACATGGGCTCGCTGCGGCGTCAGAGCACCCGGGACTACCTGGGCGCCCTGCGGATCTTCGAGTGCGATCTGAGCGATCTGGCCGAGGACGAACACGAGGTCCAGTCGATCGAACGCCTGACACTGCGGTCCACCACCCTGCAGCAGATCGGCGACGGCTACTGCTACTGGCACGCCCCGTACCCGTGCTACGTGGACCGCATCCGGATCGACGCGGCCGATCTGGACGTCGACCGGACGGGCACCTGGGCCTTCCGGGTGGCGCCGTTCATGTTCCGGTCGGAAAACATCTCGGAGAAGTGGCTCAAGGCCGACGAGCTGACGACGATCGAAGTCCACTCCTGGCTGCTTCTCGGGCACGGCGTGGCATTGCTGTGGCGACCCGGCGGCCAGTGGGAGCTGCCGTGACGCGGGGACAACTGGCGTTCGGGATGGCCGTCGCCGCGGTCGCCGCCCTGGTCGCGGTCCTGCTGTGGGAACCGAGCTCCACCTGGCAGGTCGTCGCGCACACCGTCCTGACGCTGGCGTGGACGCTGCTGGGCCTGTGCGCGGTCGTCCTCGTCGGCTATCGGCGCGGACTGCGCAGGCGGTTGTCGGACGACCTCCGCCGCCTGTCCGGACCGGGCATCGTGGACTCGATGGCGCCGAAGCAGTTGCTCGACGTGCTGCTCTCCTCCATCTACGGCCGCGACGACGCCACCCACGACGTCGTGACGGGTCTGCTCGGCAGGCACCTCGCGGTGAGCACGCACACCGAGGTCGACCTGGAACTGACCGCGCTGAGCGGCGAGCTGTACGAGCTGCGGTACACCTGCACCTACCGCTTCCGTCGGCCGCTGGTGACGAACAAGTTCGTGCTGGTCATGACGTCCGACGCGGAGGTCCGGGACTCCCTCGTCGCCGGGATCGAACTGCCGCTGTTCGATCTGTGGTTCTTCCCCGACCGATCCGGGTTCGACGAAGCCGCCGCGCGCACCCTGGCCTCGGTGCGAATCGCGTGCGACTACCTGGACGCTGAAGGAAACGCGCGTAGTTCAGCGCCGGTGCAACCCGACCTGCGGGAAGTGCCTGGTCGTCTCATCGGCCAGTACCTGAAGCCGGAACTGCGGCGGCGGCTGGACCTGCCGTCCGCGAAGCTGCACGTGTTCGAGTGCGATCTCGGCCGGCTGGCGGGGCGGGCGGTGCGCTCGATCGAACGGCTCGAGGTGCGGGTCGCTGGGCCGCAGCACGTCAACGACGGTTACTGCTACTGGCAGCCACCGTTTCCGTGCTACGTGGAGCAGGTGCGGGTGAACGCCGGAGCGCTGAACGTCGCCGGGCGGGCGGAGTGGCAGTTCCGGACGGTGCCGTTCACGTTCCGGTCGGGATCATCGGTGGCGGAGTGGTTACCGGCCACCACCCCGACGACGCTCGACATCGAATCGTGGCTGCTGCCCGGGCACGGGGTCGCCGTGCTGTGGCGGCCGGCGAAATGAGCCGCGGGGGAACGTCCTGTGCTCAGGCCGGTTTGCGTGCCTCCACCAGCACCCGCGAGGCGTGTGCGACGAACGGGCCCCGCTCGGTGATCTGGTCGTGCAGCTCGCGTAGCCGGTCGCGGTAGGTCTCGACCGTGAAGCCGGGCACCATCCACACCACCTTGCGGAGGAAGTAGATCACCGCGCCGACGTCGAAGAACTCCATCCGGAGCCGCTCGTGCCGCTGGTCCACGACCCGCAGGCCGGCGGCCTCCGCCGCGGCGCGTTCGTCGTCCGGGTGCCGCAGCCGGTGCGTTCGCCGGTCCAGGGGGCCGAGGAAGTACTCGACGAGTTCGAAGGCGCTGGCCGGTCCGACGTGCTGGGCGAAGTACGTGCCACCGGGCCGCAGGACCCGGCTGATCTCGTCCCACCACGGCGCCACCGGATGCCTGCTGGTGACGAGGTCGAAGACGGCTTCGGCGAACGGCAGCGGCGGCGACTCGCCCTGGGCGACGACGTGCACGCCACGGGGGCGGAGGAGCCCGGCGGCCTTGGCGAGGTTCGGCGGCCACGACTCGGTCGCCACCATCAGCGGCGGGAAGGTGGCCCGCGCCCCGGCCAGCACCTCGCCACCGCCGGTCTCCAGGTCCAGTGCCGCGTCGACACCGGCCAGCCGCTGCCCCAGCAGCCGCTGGTAGCCCCAGGACGGTCGTTGCTCGGTCGCCCGCCCGTCGAGCCAGGAGAAGTCCCAGCCCTCGACGGGCGCCGATTCCGCCTCGCGCACCAGTTCGGCGAAGGAGCGCACGGCACCGCCTTTCCGGTCGACTGTGGTCGGCCCAGCTGCCGATCGTCCCTTTCCTGGCAGACGGCCGGCAGACGGCGCGCGCGAGTTTCGCTCAGCCGAGGAACGACTCCGGAAGGTCGCCTCACGGGGCGGTTGCCGGGCGAGTGCGTCTGCCCCGCCCGGCATCCGCCCTGGTCAACGGCGCGGAAGCGGAGGGATTTGAACCCCCGGTCGGTTTCCCGACGCTCGCTTTCAAGGCGAGTGCATTCGGCCGCTCTGCCACGCTTCCCTGGGCCTCAGGGTAGCGGCTCAGCCGCCCAGGCCCTCGAGGTGTTCGTCGACCCGGGAGAAGACCCTGGCGAGCACCGCCTGCTCCTCGGGGGTCATCAGATCGATCAGGTGGGCCCGGACGCCCTCGACGTGCGTCGGCGCGGCTTCTTTCAGCAGGGCCTCTCCGCCGGGGGTCAGTTCGGCCACCACGCCGCGCTTGTCGTCCGGGTCGGGTGCCCGCCGGGCCAGGCCGGCGGCTTCCATGCGCGCTATCTGGTGCGACAGGCGGCTCTTCGTGGAACCGATCATGGCCGCCAGCTCCGACATCCGCATCCGCCGCTCCGGCGCCATCTCCAGGCACACGAGGACCTCGTAGTCGGTCAGCGACACGTCGTGCGCGGCCGCCAGTTCGCGGTGCAGCCGCTGGCGGAGCCGCAGCGTGGCGACGACGTACGCGCGCCACGCCGACATCTCCGGCTCGCTCAGCCAGCGCACCTCAGCCATGTACCGAACAGTAGCCCGGAACCGCGATTACCAACCAACGAGGGACGACGCTCCGGTTGAGGATTCGCCCGCGCAGGCGCATGCTTGAGGGCAACGGCGGATCGGTCACCGGTCCAGGGACGCACTACCCGGGTGCGGTCCATCGAGCCGTCCGCCGGGAGAGGGTCAGGTGGTTCAATGACGAGAAGTTCCTCGCGGTTGACTACCGGATACAGCTGTGGACCCACAGCCGGGATGCGGTGAACCCAGTCCGGCTGTGACTGTGAGCAGCAACGGGTTTCCATCTCGATGCGCCTCGACCATCGCTTGCGCACCACGGCGATTTCGAGCCTGCCTCAGTGCGGTCTCCGTGTCCGCACAGCAGAGCTCCTCGCCGGCCCGCGACGTGGTCAGCCGCTGATTACAATTGACAACCTCGGTAATCCTGGGTGCGGACTCGCGGAGTCCGCACCCAGGCTTGTGTGAGGGAGACGCGGTGAGGTTTGACGAAGGCGCCGGGCTGGACACGTCCGAGGTCGACGACCTCCGCGGCGGCGGTGGGGGCATCGGGAGCCGGGTCGCGCTCGGCGGCGGTGGGCTCGGCGTCGTCGGCGTGATCATCTACTTCGTGCTCTCCCAGATCGGCGGGGTCAGCCCGAGCGGCGTGGGCGGCCTGGGCGAACTCGGCTCCGGCGAGCAGGTCAGCAACGGCTCGCTGGCGCAGGAATGCCGCACCGGCGCGGACGCCAATTCCAATCACGACTGCGCGATCGTCGCCATCGTGAACTCCATCCAGGACTACTGGAGCGACCAGTTCGCCCGCTCCGGCCGCACGTACCGCGCCGCGCAGACGAACTTCTTCAGCGGCGGCGTGCGCACCGGGTGCGGCAGCGCGACCTCCGACGTCGGCCCGTTCTACTGCCCGGCCGACTCCGAGGTCTACATCGACCTGTCCTTCTACGACGAACTGCGCACCCGGTTCGGCGCGGAGGGCGGCACGTTCGCCGAGGCGTACGTGCTGGCGCACGAGTACGGCCACCACGTGCAGAACCAGCTCGGCACGTCCCGCCGGGTCGGCAACGAGACGGGGCCGACCTCGGGTTCGGTGCGGCTCGAACTGCAGGCCGACTGCTACGCCGGGGTGTGGGCCAACCACGCGACGACCACGCCGTCGTCGACCGGGCGGCCGCTGATCAGTGAGATCACGCAGGACGACATCGACCGCGCGCTGGACACCGCGTCCCGCATCGGCGACGACTACATCCAGTCCCACCTCGGCGGCGGGCAGGTGGACGAATCGCAGTTCTCGCACGGCACGTCAGCCCAGCGGGAGCGGTGGTTCACGACGGGGCTCCAGACCGGCGACCCGGCGCGGTGCGACACCTTCGGAACGAACAACCTCGGGTGACGCGGGTGGACCGTTCGTGCGGGGGGGGGAGTGGACCGTTCGTGCGGGAGCGAGCGGGACTTTCGCGCGGGAGTGAGTGGGACTTTCACGCGGTGGGCAGACCTTTTGCGGCGGGTGGGCCACTCGCGCGTCAGCGGGTGGGATTTTCGTGGACCGGCGAATGGGCATCTCGTAGTTCCGCGAACACGAATCTCGCGGAGTGAACCATCGCCGTGCCGGTGGGCCACTCGCGCGCGACCGAGTGGGCCACTCGCGCGTCAGCGAGTGGGACTTTCGTGGGAGACAAGCCGCCGCAGAGGAGAACGCTAGCGCTCGGCGGGTGCATGAGGGAATCGCCATCGAGGCAGGCCAGTGCAGGCGGGCAACGCGAGCAAGCAGCGCAGGCGGGGCAGGGTGCAAGCAGCCCGGCAGGTGAGAGGCACTCCGGGTGGGCGCCGCCCGTGGAGTGGCGCCCACCCGAGAACCTCAAGCCACCGCCAGCTCCGCCGCCTTGGTCGCCGCCGGGGTGCGGTGTGGCTTCACCGCCGCCGTGCCGGGCTTGACTCCGTTCACGGACTCCGTGCTCAGCGCGAACCTGCCCAGCGTCCACGCGACCGCGTCCGCGTTGCGGTCCAGCGCCACCCGGTCGACGTTCCCCAGGTTGTCGCACGCCTGGTGGTAGCACGGGTCGTACGCGACGCCCGCCTGGCCGCCCCACTTCGCGGCCTGCTCCGGCGTCTTCACGCCCTCCGCGCCCGTGAACAGGCCACCCGCCGGGATCCCGACCGCGATGAACTCGCCGTAATCCGACCGGCCGTCGAAGTCCTTGCCCTCCGTCGGCACGCCGCGACCATTCAGATACCCAGCCAACTCGGCCTCGATCTGCGCCGAACCGTACGGGCCCGGGCCGGCGCCCACACCGTCGGAATTGTCGCCGTCATAAGCGAAGTACCCCGCGTTCGGCGAACCGATCATGTCGAAATTCAGGTACAACGCGATGTCCAGCTGCTGCTCGAAACTCAGCGAATCCACGTAGTACGTCGAGCCGACCAGCCCGAACTCCTCCGCGCTCCACCACCCGAACCGCACCGCGTTCTCCACCTTCGGCTTTCCGCCGAGCTGCAACGCGATCTCCAGCAACGCCGCCGAACCCGTGCCGTTGTCGTTGATGCCCGGCCCCTCCGGCACGCTGTCCAGGTGCGCGCCGGCCATCACGACGTTGTCCTTGCGACCGGTCTTCGTCTCGGCGATCACGTTGTAGGACGTGCGCTCCTCCCGGAACTCGCGCAGGTCCAGCGTCACCGTGGCACCGTTCAGCCCGGACAGCGCCTGCCCGTCCGCCTGGGAGATGCCACCCGTCGGGATGCGCGCGGCCGCCGGGTCACCGAGGGTGCCGTTCAGCGGACCGGCCACGTTGTTGTAGATGACCGCGCCGATCGCGCCCGCGTCCGCCGCGGCCGCCTGCTTCTGCGCGAACGGGCAGGAACCGCGCGGCACCAGGACGATCTTGCCCGCGACACCGGCATAATCCGACGCCTCACAACCGGGCGTGGCGTCCACCGGGACCACGGCCAGCGGCGCGGTGATCCCGCCCGCCGGCGTCGACGCCGAATACGTCATCACGGTGATCGGCACGTCGGCGCCGTTCACCGTCAGCTTTTCCGCGATCGTTTCCGTGTAGGTGAACGGGAACTCCTGCCGCGTCACCGAATACCCGGCGGCTTCCAGCTTGCCGGCGATGTACTCGGCGGACTCGGCGTGCCCGCCGGTTCCGGCGGCGCGGTTGCCGTCGTTGCGGTCGGCGATGCGTTGCAACGCGATCAGGTGCCGGTTGATGGCACCCACGTCGGTCTTCGCGACGAGCTGGTCGGGTAGCGGGGACGGGGCTGCGATCGCGGCCGGGGTGGCGGCCGTCGCGAATGCGGCGGTCAGCACCAGGGCGGCAAAGGGTCTCTTTGGCCGAAGTGACATGAGGAGTCACTGTTGTCCCGATTCGCGCCGAGGTCAATCGTGCATTCGGTGTACCCCGGCAATAGGGTCGGGCACATGCATGCGATCAAGCTCCGTGAACCCGGCGGCCCGGACAACCTCGAGTGGGTCGAGGTCCCCGATCCGCGGCCCGGCCCCGGTGAGGTGCTCCTCGACGTCGCCGCGAGCGCGGTGAACCGGGCCGATCTGCTGCAGCGCCAGGGCAACTACCCGCCGCCGCCCGGGGCGAGCGACATCCTCGGGCTCGAGTGCTCGGGCACGGTCGCCCAGCTGGGCGAGGGCGTCGACGGCTGGCAGGTCGGCGACGAGGTGTGCGCGCTGCTCGCCGGCGGCGGTTACGCCGAACGCGTCGTCGTGCCCGCCGGGCAGCTGCTGCCCGTCCCCGGCGAGGTCGACCTCATCACCAGCGCCGGCCTGCCCGAGGTCGCCTGCACCGTGTGGTCGAACGTGGTCATGCACGCGCACCTGGCCGAGGGCGAGGTGCTGCTCGTGCACGGCGGCGCCGGTGGCATCGGCACCCACGCGATCCAGGTCGGCAAGGCCCTGGGCGCGACGGTCGCGGTCACCGCGGGCTCGGCCGACCGGCTGGACCGCTGCCGCCAGCTCGGCGCGGACCTCGCGATCAACTACAAGGAGCAGGACTTCGTCGAGGTGTTGCGCGACGAGACCGGCGGCGCCGACGTCATCCTCGACAACATGGGCGCGAAGTACCTGGACCGCAACGTCAGCGCCCTGAAGACCGGCGGCCGCCTGGTGATCATCGGGATGCAGGGCGGTGTCAAGGGCGAGCTGAACATCGGCAAGCTGATGGCCAAGCGCGCCAGCGTCGCCGGGACCACGCTGCGGGCGCGGCCGGTGGACGACAAGGCCCGGATCGTCGCCGACGTGCGGGAAAGGCTGTGGCCGCTGGTCGCCGAGGGCACGGTCCGGCCGGTGATCGGTCAGGTCGTGCCGATGTCCGAGGCCGCCAAGGCGCACCAGGCCCTCGAGGAGGGCGGCGTGTTCGGCAAGGTACTGCTCTCGGTCCGCGGCTAGCGCAGCTCGTCCAGTACCCGCACCAGCTGGTTGACCTCGAAGACGTTGGAGTAGTGGGCGAGCGCTATCCGGACCGCGCCGCCCACCTCTCCGACGCCGAGCGCGGCGAACACGCCGCTGGTGCCGAGGTCGGCGAACGCGCACAGGCCCTGCGCGGCAAGGTACTCCGCGACCTCCGGCGCCTTCTTGCCCATGACCGTGAACGCCAGCGCGGGGATGCGGCGCATCGCGTCGCCGATGACCATGACGTGCCGCAGCGCGCGCAGTTCCGTGCTGAGCTGGGCGAGCAGCCCGGCGTGGTACGACTTCGCCGAGCCGAGCGAGGTCACCAGCCGTTCGCGGCGGGAGCCGGTGGCCGCGTCGTCCAGGCCGGCGAGGTAGTCGATGGACGCGATCAGCCCGGCCAGCAGCGGGTACGCGTGCGGGCCCAGCTCCAGCCGGGCCGGGCCGCGGGCGCCCGGGTCGAGCGACGTGGACGGCAGTCGTTCCAGCAGGTCGGGGTCGCGGAAGACGAGCGCGCCGACGGCCGGGCCGCCCCAGGCCTGCGCGGACACCACGAGCACGTCCGCGCCGAGGGCGTTCATGTCGAGCGGCAGGAACGCCGCCGCGGCGGTGGCGTCGACGACCACCAGCGCGCCGACGCGCTTGGCGAACTCGGCGATCGTCGGCACGTCGGGCCGGGTGCCGACCGAGCCGGAGGCGGCGGTGACGGCGACGGCTTTCGTGCGGGCGTTGACCAGGTTCTCGTACTGCCAGGCCGGCAGCTCGCAGTTCTCGATGTCGATCTCGGCCCAGCGCACGACCGCGCCCACGCGTTTCGCGCCGTGCGTCCAGGGCGCGATGTTGGTCTGCTCGTCCAGGCGCGAGACCACCACCTCGTCGCCCAGGGTCCAGCGCTCCGAAAGCACGTCGACAAGTCGACGCAGCAGCACCGCCGCGCTCGAACCCAGCACGACACCGGCCGGATCGGCACCGACGAGATCGGCCACCGCCCGCCTGGCCGCGGTCACGATGCTCTCCGCGCGCTGGGACGCCGGGAACGCGCCACCCGGGCCGGAGACCGGGGCACGCATCGCCGTCGACACGGCCGAGGCCACCTGTTCGGGTACCAGCATTCCGGCAGGGCCGTCGAAGTGGATCCAGCCGTCACCCAGCGCGGGGAACAACCCACGAATTCGAGCGACGTCGAACGCCATGGACAACACCGTACGGAGGGGTAGTTTCGCAATGCGTCCGGGGTTGGGCTGTCGCCGACCGCGGGCGTGCGCGACCGCTAGGCTCGAACACAGCGGCGTTGCCGGACCAGCCAGGATGGAGCAATGACGGAACCGAGGTTTTCCGAGTCACCCTCGCCCGACGAGCAGCCGCACCGCGTGGTCGTGGTGGGGCCGGACGGCTCGCCGGTGGGGACGGCGCGAATCCCGAACAAGGACGACGAGCAGCAGGAGTCGGTCGGTGACCTCGTCGAAGAGCCGGCGAAGGTCATGCGGATCGGCACGATGATCAAGCAACTGCTGGAGGAGGTGCGGGCCGCGCCGCTGGACGACGCGAGCCGCGACCGGCTGCGCGAGATCCACCAGACGTCCGTGAAGGAGCTGGAACAGGCGCTGGCGCCGGAGCTGCAGAGCGAGCTGGAGCGGCTGGTCAAGCCGTTCACCGACGGCACCACCCCGTCGGACGCCGAGCTGCGCATCGCCCAGGCTCAGCTCGTCGGCTGGCTGGAGGGCCTGTTCCACGGCATCCAGACGGCGCTGTTCGCGCAGCAGATGGCCGCGCGGGTGCAGCTGGAGCAGATGCGCCGCGGGCTGCCCGCCGGGCGCGGCGGCCAGGAGGGCCAGGCGCCGGGGATCAGCGGGACGGGTCAGTACCTGTGAGTGCCGGCGCGCGAGTGTGGGACTCGCGCGCCGGAACGCAGAACTCGGCGCGCTGAGCGTGGGACTCGCGCGCGGGAGCGTGGGACTCGCGTCAGCGGGTGCGGGGGCAGACCACCACGTCGTCGTTCGTGAGGGGCCGTGAGCAGTCGAACCGGGTGTCGATCAGGCCCGGTGGCAGCTCAGCGGCGTCGATCCACAGCGGCTGGATCACGACGTACGCCACGGACGGATCGGACAGGCAGGCGGCGTTCTCCGAGTAGCTCGCCGTGTCCCGCAGCGACGGCAGGTAGGTGCCGCGCCGCAGGTAGGCCGGCGACGGGTAGCGGCACGGCGTCGGGTTGCCCATGAAGTAGGCGATGTCGCCGAAGGCCAGGTAGACCACCGGGGTGTCGGCGCCGATGCGGTCCCGGACGGCCAGCATCTCCTCGGTGAACTTGTGCTCGATCGCCACCCGGCCGGCGTTGGTGTAGTCGGCGTGGACGCCGTCGAACGAGTACGGCGTCGTCGGCAGGATGGGCACCGTCAGCGCGAGCACCCCGACCAGCACCGGCACCGACAGCAGCTGCCGCCCGCCGCGGCCGGGCTCGACCGCGCAGGCCAGCATCGCCACGACCACCAGGCCGGCGAGCAGCCCGTACGCGAGCGCGCCGTGGCCGGAGCGCCAGTCGAACGACGCGCCCAGGCACACCCGCGCGGCGAACAGGACCACGACCGTCGCCCCGACCAGCGTCCACGGCGGCCGCCCGTGCACCAGCGTCCAGCGCGCCACGGCCAGCGCCCACAACCCGGCGGCCAACGGGACCCACGCGGCCAGGTGGTACTGGAACCACTGCCCCTGGATCACCGCCGCGCCCAGCACGAGCGCCAGCGCGAGCACCGTGAGGACCGGCCAGGCCCACCGCCGCCGCGACACGCGCACCAGCACCACCAGGCTCGCCGGCAGCAGCGCGACCAGCGGCACGAGCATGGCTTCGTTGGCCGCGAACTTCACCACCGCGCCGAAGTCCCGGGCCACGCCCTCGTCGAGCAGCCACGCCTCGCGCAGCCACCGCCATTCCCGCGGCGCGAGCAGGCTCAGCCCGAACAACGCGAACCCGGACACCACGGCGGTGACCCCGGCGACCAGGGCGCGCCGCCGGTCCAGCACGGCGATCACGCCGAGCGCGATCAACGCGGTCGGCAGGGTCGTGTACTTGACCAGCACCGCCAGCGCCAGCAGCAGCCCGCCGAGCACGCTGGACGTCCGCAGCGCGGCCCCGATCGCGGCCACGCCGAACAGGGCCGCCACCCACTCCGGCTGCAGGAAGTCCCAGTTCGGCGCCAGCGCCAGGGCCAGCCCGACCGCCGCGGCCACCGCGGACGCCTCCCCCGACGGCAGCCGCTGCCGCAGCCCGGCCCGCAGCCACCAGGCCGCACCGGCGACGAAGGCCAGCGCGACCAGCCGGATCAGCCCCTCACCGACGCCGACCGAACCGACGTCGAACACGCTCAGTCCCTCGGCCAGCCAGCGGTAGGCCAGCGGCCGGTGCACGAACGTCCCGGTCGCGCCGAACGGGCTGACGTCCAACCCGCCCAGCACGTAGCGGACGTCGTGGCCGAGCCCGATCCAGGAGGCGGTCAGCGCCACCGGCAGCGCCGCGACCGCCGCCCACACCCATCCCCGGATCGGTTTACGACGTGCCCGTTCGCGGACGGGATGGGTGGCCGTCATCTACTCGCCCGCTCTCTCGACGCGCACCGACAGCGCCTCCTCGAGCCGCGCCAGCCGCTCCTCGTACCTGGCCACCGCGGACAGCCGGGCCCGGACGCGCGCGTGCTCGGCGCGGACCTCCTCGACCGCCGACACCGGCGCGCTGCCGTCGGTGGCCGGGCGCTCCAGCCCGGCCAGCCTGCTGTCCAGCCCGGCCACGTGCGCGGCCAGGCGGCGCAGCTCGTCGTCGTGCCAGCGGTGGTGCCCGGCCAGCTCGTCGCAGCGGCCGGTCACCCCGTCCCGCAGCTCACGCAGCTCGCCGCGCAGCCCGTCCAGCTCCGCGTGCAGGTGGTCGAGCCGCGGCCCGAACCGCTCGTCGGTGACCTGCTCGATCCGCCACCGCAGCCGCTTCCACACCGGGAAGCCGGCGGCCTTGACCAGTTTCTTCGCGGCGTTCACGGCACCACCTCGATTCGGCCCGCGTCGCGCCACGAGCGCAGCAACGCGGATTCGGCGTGCAACCGGTGGTCCCCGGTCACCTTCACGTCCTCGCCCCAGGCGTGGGCGAACGAAGTCTGCTCCGGCTCGTCGACGATCGAGAACCCGGCCAGCCGGATCTTCGCCGCGGGGAACAGGGTCACGGCCAGGTACGCGGTCAGCGTGCCGGTGGTCGCCCAGGTCGCCGACGCGGTGTCCAGCCCGAGAGCCCGGCTCAGCGGCACCACGTAGGGGCGGTTCGGGATCGGCACGAAGCCCAGGTCGGCCGGCCACCAGTCCGGGATGTTCGCCGGCTCCCAGTGCATCCGCCCCGGCTCGGCCAGCAGGTACAGGCGCGAGGTGTAGTCGGCGAAGGTGTGCGGGCTGGCCACCACGCCCCGGTGCAGCACCACGACGTCGGTCCGGCGCCCGTAGCCCGGCTCGCCCCCGGGCTCGTCGAGCGCGAACGTGGTCATCCGCACGACCAGGTCGCTGTCGTCGATCGACGCGGCCCGTTCCCGCGACGGCGGCATCGGCGCGTTCCCGACCACGGTCAGGGTTTCCACCCGCCCGCCGCGGCCGTAGGCGGTCAGCAGGTCGCGGAGCGTGTCCCGCTCCGTCCCGACCGCGGCCGTCTCGGAGACGGTCTCGGCGAGGTACACGGCAATCACCCTTCGTCGTCGAGGCGACGACTCTAGCTACGTTCGCCGGAGTCGGCGACGCGGAGCCTCTTCACCTGGGAAGACCCGCTTGACCCCGTCGCCGAGGGCGGTTTCCACGGCCCGGATGTCCCGCACCAGCCGGCGCAGCCCGTCCGGTTCCAGCGAGGCGGCCTGGTCCGATCCCCACATCGTGCGGTCCAGCGTCACGTGCCGCTCCACGACGCACGCCCCCAGCGCGACGGCGGCGATCGAGACCTGCAGGCCGCGCTCGTGCCCGGAGTAGCCCACCGGCACGCCGAAGCGCTCGGCGAGCGTGTGGATCGTGCGCAGGTTCGCCTCCTCCGGCGGGCACGGGTAGGTCGAGGTGGCGTGCAGCAGCACCAGCCGGTCGGTGCCCAGCAGCTCGACCGCCGCGTCGATCTCGGCCATCGTGGACATGCCGGTGGACAGGATCACCGGGCGGCCGGTGTCGCGCAGCGCGGTGAGCAGCTCGCGGTCGGTCACCGAGGCGGACGCGACCTTGTGGCACACCACGTCGAACTTCTCCAGGAAGTCCACGCTCGGCACGTCCCACGGCGAGGCGAACCAGGCGATGCCCTGCTCGGCGCAGTACCGGTCGATCTCCTGGTACTCGTCGAGCCCGAACTCGACCCGGTGCCGGTAGTCGAGGTAGGTCATCTCGCCCCACGGCGTCTCGCGGCGCGTGTCGCGCATGTCCGGCGGGGTCGCGATCTCCGGGGTCCGCTTCTGGAACTTCACCGCGTCCGCGCCCACCCGCGCCGCGATCTCGATCAGCCGCTTGGCGATGTCCACGTCGCCGTTGTGGTTGATCCCGATCTCCGCGACCGTGTAGACGGGCCGGCCGGGACCGACCTCGCGGTCCCCGATCCGCACGGCACTCACCGGTTGTTCCTCCGTTCGACGGCGTCCAGGACCAGATCGGTCAGCTCGCGCACCGCACCCGCGCGTCCCGCGCGGCGCAGCACGAGCCGGGCGGCGCGGCGGACCTCCGGCAGCGCGTCGGCGACCGCGACCGGCCAGCCCACCAGGGCCATGCACTCCAGGTCGCGCAGGTCGTTGCCGACGTAGGCGACGCGCACCGGGTCGAGCCGCTGCTCGGCGAGCCAGGTCTTGAGCACGGCGGCCTTGTCCCCCACCCCGTGCAGCACCGCCGCGCCGAGCTTGCGGGCCCGGGCGGCGACCACCGGGTTCTGCTCGACCGACAGGATCATCAGCGGGATCCCGGCGGCCTTGAGCCGGGCCGCGCCCGCCCCGTCGGAACGGCTGACCACGACCCCCTCGGTGCCGTCCTGCAGGACGATCGCGGTGTCGTCGGTGTGCACCCCGTCGAAGTCGGTGACCACGGCGTCCACGTCGATGCCGGTGTGCGGCGGCGGGTCGATGACGGCGGCCAGCGCGCGGGCGATCGCCAGGTCCTCGGGGGTGTCGATCTCCACGGCGTGCTCGGCGGGGGTCTCCACCAGGCCGATCCGGCCGAAGAAACGGTGGCCGGCGGCGCGGAAGCCGGGCGCGCGCATGCCGTAGACGGCGCCGGTCTCGCGGTACTCCGGCTCGCGGTCCTGCCGTCGCGGCCGGAACGAGGCGTCGTGGTTGACCGCCAGCGCGCCGCCCGTGGTGTCCCGGCGCCACAGGAACTCGTGCACCCGCACCGCGGTGAACGCGCAGTCCCAGCCGCCGTCGACGATCAGCGAGATCACGTTGTCCACGGTCTCCGGCGCGATGAACGGCGAGGTGCACTGCACCAGCAGCACCACGTCCGGTTCGCCGTCGGCCGTGTCGCGCATCTCGTCCAGCACGTGGCGGAGGACGGCCTCGGAGCTGACCGAGTCACCGGACAGCTCCGGCGGGCGGGGCAGGACCGTGGCGCCACCGGCCCTGGCGACGGCGCCGATGTCGCCACTGTCCGTGCTCACCACGACCTGGTCGACGCGGGCCGCGGCGGCCAGCGAGCGGATCGCCCTGGCGATCAGCGGGGCGTCGCCGACCTGCGCGAGGTTCTTGCCCGGTACGCCCTTGGAGCCGCCCCTGGCCGGGACGACCGCCAGCACGCGGGTCTTCGGGGTCTCAGGCACGGGGGCGAGGGTACGTGACGATCCTGTGCACGCTGCCGTCACGCGCCGTTGCACAGCGTGATTTCCGGCGATGATCAGCCAAACCGGACGTCTCCGCCCTGCCCGGAGTGCGTGTGTCCCGCTCGCTACGCTAGGTCCCGTGCAAGCCACCAGCACGGTCCAGCAGACCAGCGACGATCTCGACCGCCCGGCTGAGCTTCCGCCCTTGTCGGACAGCCGGACGTTCGGGCGCGCGTTCGGCGACATCAAGGAAGCCCTCCGCCAGCGCGAACTGTGGAGCCACCTCGGCTGGCAGGACATCAAGCAGCGCTACCGCCGGTCGGTGATCGGCCCGTTCTGGATCACCATCAGCCAGGGCGTCATCGCGCTCGGCCTCGGGCTGCTCTACTCGCAGCTCTTCGGCATGCACATCCAGACGTTCCTGCCCTACATCACGGTGGGTTTCGTCGTCTGGAACTTCATCAACGGCTGCCTGCTCGAGGGCATGGAGACGTTCATCTCCAACGAGGGTCTGATCAAGCAGATCCGCGCCCCGTTGACGGTGTACGCGCTGCGCACGGTGTGGCGGCAGACGCTGATGTTCGCGCACAACCTGATCGTCGTCGTGCTCGTGGTGGGGATCTTCTTCGGCAGCCTGAACCACGAGTACGGACTCTCCAAGGGAGTCTGCGACGGTGAGGGGATCTGCCACCCCGGCCTGGGCTGGTACACCCTGACCGCGATCCCGGCGTTCTTCCTGCTGGCCTTCAACGGGGTCTGGGTGACACTGCTCGCGGGCATCATCTCGACGCGGTACCGGGACATCCCGCAGGTGATCAACTCCCTGGTCCAGCTGCTGTTCTACCTGACCCCGATCGTGTGGCCGATCGACCAGCTCACCGCGGGCGGAGCGCGGGACAGCGTCAGCTGGGCGGAGCCGATCATCAAGCTGAACCCCATCTACCACTTCGTCCAGATCCTGCGGGCGCCGCTGATCGGGCAGGCCGTCAGCCCGTGGAGCTGGGTCGCCGTGGGTGGCATGACGATCGTGGGCTGGCTGCTCGCGCTCGTCGCCATGCGCAACTACCGGTCCCGCGTCTCCTACTGGGTGTGAGAACGACCAATGGTCAGCATTGATGTGCAGAACGCGTACGTCGACTTCCCGATCTTCGACGCCAAGACGCGCTCGCTGAAGAAGAAGGTCCTCGGCAAGGTCGGGGGCAAGATCGGCACCGAATCGAAGGTGCCGATCATCGAGGCGCTGCAGGACATCACCCTGTCGCTGCGCGAGGGCGACCGCGTCGGGCTGGTCGGCCACAACGGCGCCGGCAAGTCGACCCTGCTGCGGCTGCTGTCGGGCATCTACGAGCCCACCCGCGGTCTCGCGCGGGTCGAGGGCAAGGTCGCGCCGGTGTTCGACCTGGGTGTCGGCATGGACCCGGAGATCTCCGGCTACGAGAACATCATGATCCGCGGGCTGTTCCTCGGCATGACGCGCAAGCAGATGGAGAAGCGGGTCGACGACATCGCCGAGTTCACCGAGCTGGGCGACTACCTGCAGATGCCGCTGCGCACCTACTCGACCGGTATGCGGGTGCGGCTCGCGCTGGGCGTGGTGACCACGATCGACCCGGAGATCCTGATCCTGGACGAGGGCATCGGCGCGGTCGACGCGGCGTTCCTCAACAAGGCGCGGGACCGGCTGGTGGATCTGGTGAACCGCTCCGGCATGTTGGTCTTCGCCTCGCACGCCGACGACCTACTCTTGGAGCTGTGCACGACGGCCATCTGGATGGACGAGGGCCGGATGAAGATGCGGGGCGGCCTGCGCGAAGTGCTCACCGCGTACAAGGGCCGGGACCCGTTCGAGAACATCAGCGCGGAAGCCGCGCAGCGGATCGACGCCGCGCCGGCGGTACAGGGCGGGGAGTGACATGAGCGGTCCGGAGCAGGCTCCGATGCGACCGGGCGGCGTGGCGGCGGTGGTCGTCGCGCGGCACCGCCGTGAGCTGCTCGCGGACTCGTTGAAGATCATCGCCGCGCAGACCCGGCCGGTGGACCACCTGGTGGTCGTGGACAACGGTCCCGACCAGTCGGCGCGCGACGTCGTGGAGACGTTCCCGGGGCAGTACACGTACCTGCCGTCGCACCACAACCTCGGTGGCGCGGGCGGGTTCGCGCTCGGGATGCTGCACGCGCTCGCGCTGGGCGCCGACTGGGTGTGGCTGGCCGACGACGACGGCCGCCCGGCGGACGAGACGGTGCTGGCGGTGCTCCTGGAGGAGGCCGAGAAGCGCGGGCTGGCCGAGGTTTCGCCGATGGTCACGAACATCAACGCGCCGGAGAAGCTGGCGTTCCCGCTGCGGCGCGGGCTGACGTGGAAGCGCTCCTCGGCCGAGCTGGGCACCGACTTCCTGCCCGGAATCGCGTCGCTGTTCAACGGTGCGTTGTTCCGGGCGTCCACTTTGGATGTGGTCGGCGTGCCGGACCTGCGGCTGTTCGTGCGCGGTGACGAGGTCGAGGTGCACCGGCGGCTGGTCCGCTCCGGTCTGCCGTTCGGCACGTCGCTGCGCGTGTCCTACCTGCACCCGGACGGCTCGGACGAGTTCAAGCCGATGCTCGGCGGGCGGTTCCACGCGCAGGACCCGGAGAACGAGGTCAAGCGCTACTACACCTACCGCAACCGCGGGTACCTGCTGTCCCAGCCCGGCATGCGGAAGATCGGGGCACTGGAGATCCTGCGGTTCGGGTTGTACTTCGTGGGCGTGAAGCGGGATCCCGCCGGGTTCGTGCAGTGGCTGAAGCTGGTGCGGCAGGGACAGCGGGAGCGGTTCTTCCGCTACTGAGCGCTTGCGCTGTCGGCGAACTTCGTTGCCGGCAAGATCGGTGGCTGGTGTGCTGGGTGCATGGCCGATGAGAAACCCGCGCTCGTCCTGCACCTCGCGACCGGTGGCGAGCCGCTGCTGTTCGCCCTGCCGCCCGAGGACGTCGACGAGCTGGAAAAGGACCTGCACCTGCACCTGGAACACGGCTCGGTGCAGACCGTGCGGACGAAGGAAGGCTCCCGGGTCACCGTGAACTTCGCGCACGTGGCCGTGGCCTACATCGACGACCTGCAGCGGAAGAACAAGGTGTTCGGGTTGCACTGAGGCGACGGGCGGCGCCCGACCGGCAGTCCGGCCTTGAGCGGCGGTCCCGGTTCGAGCGGCGATTCGCCCCGGGCGGCCGGCCGGGCAACGATCCCGCGCGGGCGGCGGCCCGGCTCGCGCGAGGGTTCGCCCGGGGGGTCGCCTCGGGCAACGGCCCAGGCCGGGCGGCGGCCCCCACGCGGAGCGGCGGTTCCCCGGGGATGGCCGCCTGCGTGGCTCATGCCTGGCGGATCACCCTCGTGACGAGGCTGCTCGGCACCGCCAGCCATCGTTGGGACAGCGGCCACGCCCAGGACGGTTGGCGAACGCCACCCAGGCCGGTCGCCAACTCGACGAAAAACCGGCCCTGCCGCCGAAGCAGCAGGGCCGGCTCGAAACCACGAAGCCTCAGAGCCGGTACAGGCGCTTCCAGTTCTCGCGGCTGGTCAGCTGCGGCAGGGCGCGCTTGTACTGCGCCTGCACCGCGTGGCCCTCCTTGCGCAGCCGGTTCAGGGTCTTCACCGCGCGCTTGCCCAGCTCGAACATCCGTTCCCGGTCGTACTTGCGCACCCGGACGCCCTCCTGGGACGCGTCCGTCACGACCGCCGTGTCGAAGAGCGCCACGTGCCACCAGTGGGCCTCGTCGTTGGGCACGGCTCCCAGCGCGAAACGGGAGCGGCCGCGCAGCCGGTCGACAATTCGCTTCACCAGGATCAGCCGCTGCAGCGCGGGCCTCGGCGCGGTGTTGATGATTCCGATGTCGTTCGACGCGATGCCGGGGACCTCCGTCGCGTCGTGGCGCTTCGTCTCCGGGTACTGGGCCCGGATCGCCCGGATCTCCTGCATCGCGGCGACTCCGCCGTCCTCCAGGATCGACGGGCCCTCCAGGAAGTCCTCGACCGCCTTGATCAGCGTGTGCGTCAGCCCGTACTGCATCCCCAGCAGGTACCGCACCACCTGCGCCATCAGCGTCCGGCACACCACGTTCAGGTTGAAATCACTGTGCAGCGCCGCGGTGATGATCGAGTTGCGCAGGTTGAAGTACCGGTGCCACTCGTCCCAGTCCTTCCAGTGGAAGTCGGCGTGCCAGACGCCGGCACCGGGCAGCGTGACCGTCGGGAAGCCGTGCGCCCGCGCGCGGTAGCTGTACTCCGCGTCGTCCCACTGGAAGAAGAACGGCATCGGGTACCCGACGGCCTTGACCACCTCGTACGGGATCAGGCACGACCACCAGCCGTTGTACCCCGCGTCCAGGCGCCGGTCCTGGCGGTTCGGCTTGCCGGTCTCCTCGTCCACGCCCAGCAGGTCCGCCGTGTGCAGGCTGTGCTCCACCGGCACACCCGGCTCCAGCGTGTTCAGCCGCGCGTACTCCGCCCCCACGTGCAGCTGGTGCGGGTGCAGCAGGTTCAGCATCTGCCCGCCGACGATGACCGGGTTCGCGGCCAGGTTCGAAAACGCCGTCATCCGGACCACCAGGTCCGGCTCTAGCAGCACGTCGTCGTCCATGAACAGGACGTTCGCGTGCTCGGTCTCGGTGTGCCCGGCCACCTCGTACAGACCGCGGGTGAAGCCGCCCGCGCCGCCCAGGTTCGGCTGGGTGATGTAGTGCAGCTTGTCGCCCAGATCGGCCGCGACCTGCGCGAACCCGTCCCGCGAGTCCACCCGGTCGGTGCCCTGGTCGGCGACGTAGATCGCGTCCAGCGTGTCCAGCGACTGCAGGTCACCGGCCAGCGCCCGCAGGTTCTTCAGGCAGTCGTCGGCGCGGTTCATCGTGCAGATGGTCACCGCGGTCGGCCGGATCTTCTCCGGCGGCTCGACGGTCCACCGCACCCGCTCGACGGTCAGCCGCTGCCCCGCCTGGGTCTCCAGGTCCAGCCACAGCGCGCCGCCGTCGTAGAACTTGTCGATCTTCACGTCGAACTCGACCGACGCCTGGTCGGCACCCTCGACCTCGCGCGCCTCGATCGTGCGCGGCTCGCCCTCGATGTCGGACGCGCGCACCGCGAGCTGGCCGGCGCCGCTCACGACGGCCTCGACGCGGACCTGGCGCACCTTCGTCCAGCGCTGCCAGTAGCTGGCCGGGAACCGGCCGAAGTAGGTGTTGCCGGACACGCGCGCCGACGGCTCCAGCGTCACGCCGTCGCGGCCGCGGTTCACCACGCCCTCGAGCACCTCGGAGTAGAGGTCCTTGGACACGATGGGCGACGGCCCGGCGTAGAGCCCGCGCTGCGCGGTCAGGCGGCCCTGCGGAACGTGTTCGGCGAACGTGGTCTGGTCCTGCGCCGCCTGGGCTCCGTTGGTCTTCGCCTCAGCGGGGGCAGGCTGTCCCGCGGCAGTCTTGCCGGCCATCAGTTCTCAGTCCTCCAGGGGAATCCGACTCGCGACCGCCAAGTTACACGGGTCACCTGTGAACGAATCACGAGCCGGACTCCGGCGAAACATCGGTCACACCCGGTTCCCGGAACACAACCCACTTGAGCATCACGAAGTTGATGGCGGTCGCGGTGCCCTGCGAGATCACCCACGCGACGGTCGGCTTGAACGCGAACTCGCCGAGCACGTGCAGCATCAGCGCGTTCACGCCGACCGCGACGAAGAATGTGACGCCGTACAGCAGGACGAAGCTGCCGATCTGCCCCTTGCCGCCCTTGCGGCCGCCGGAGAACGTGAACTTCCGGTTAAGGAAAAATGCGGTCGTCGTACCGATGATGAAACTGATCGCGCGGGCGACCGTGTCCCACGGAGCGTAATCGAGACCCAGCGCTCGCAACCCGGTGTAGGTACCGAGATCGAGCACCGCGCAAAATCCGCCGATCAGCGCGAATCGCACCAACTGGCCGAGCAGGCCCGGCGTCGCCTTCGCGGTCACTGCCTGCTCCTGCGGTTCCGTAGACACCACTGCACTACCTCACCAGCGTGCGATTTCCAGGACCGGAAAAGTGTAGAAGCGCCTCGGTCAAAGCCGCCCCTCGGGGATGGTTACCCTGGTCCGGGTGAACACGACACCGCATACCGAGCGGCGGACACTCACCGGGTGGGGTCGCACCGCCCCGACCGTCGCAGACGTGCTGACCACACCGGACGTGGAGACGATCGCCCGCGCGGTGGCGCAGGCCGGCGAGCGCGGCGTGATCGCCCGCGGGCTCGGCCGCTCCTACGGGGACCCGGCGCAGAACGCCGGTGGACTCGTCATCGACATGACCGCCCTGAACACGATCCACTCGATCGACCCGGACACCGGCGAGGTCGACCTGGACGCCGGGGTGAGCCTCGACCAGCTGATGAAGGCCGCGCTGCCGCACGGCCTGTGGGTCCCGGTGCTGCCCGGAACGCGCCAGGTGACCATCGGTGGCGCGATCGCCAACGACATCCACGGCAAGAACCACCACAGCGCGGGCAGCTTCGGCAACCACGTGCTGTCGATGGACCTGGTCACCGCGGACGGCCGGATCCGCACGCTGACCCCGGAGGGCCCCGAGTCGGAGCTGTTCTGGGCGACGGTCGCGGGCATCGGCCTGACCGGCATCATCGTGCGCGCGAAGATCCGGATGAAGAAGACCGAGAGCGCCTACTTCATCGTCGACGCCGACCGCACGTCGAGCCTGGACGAGACGCTGGAGCTGTTCAGCAACGGCTCCGACCTCAACTACGACTACTCGATGTCGGTGCCGGACCTCATCAACTCCGACAGCCGTCTCGGCCGGGCCACGTTCTCCCGCGGCTCGCTGGCCAAGCTGGACCAGCTGCCGCCGAAGCTGCGGGCCGATCCGCTGAAGTTCGACGCGCCGCAGCTGATGACGCTGCCCGACGTCTTCCCCAACGGCCTGGGCAACAAGCTCACCTTCGGGATGCTGAACAACATCTGGCAGCGCACGGTGCCGAAGAAGGGCGCGCGCGGCAAGATCCAGAACCTGACGCAGTTCTACCACCCGCTGGACATGCTCAGCGAGTGGAACCGCGCCTACGGCTCCAAGGGTTTCCTGCAGTACCAGTTCTCCGTGCCGTTCGGCCGGGAGAACGAGCTGAAGGAGCTGTGCCGCAAGATCGCCGGGTCCGGGCACTACTCGTTCCTGAACGTGTTCAAGCGGATGGGCGAGGGCAACCGGGCGCCGCTGTCCTGGCCGTCGCCGGGCTGGATGCTGTCCGTGGACTTCCCGATCAAGGACGGCCTGGGCCGCTTCTGCACCGAACTCGACGAAGACGTCCTGGCGGCCGGTGGCCGGCTGTACACGGCGAAGGACTCGCGCACCACGCCGGAGACCTTCGCGAAGATGTACCCCCGGCTGGAGGAGTGGCGCAAGATCCGCCAGTCGGTCGACCCCGAGGGCGTGTTCGCGTCCGACATGAGCCGGAGGCTTGAACTGTGATCGACGCTGTTGGCAACCCCCAGTCCCTGCTGCTGCTCGGCGGCACCTCGGACATCGCGCTGGCCATCGCGCAGAAGTACCTCGCGGACGCGCCCGAACTGCGTGTCGTGCTCGCGGCGCGGGCGTCCGAGCGGCGCAAGCTGGCCGCGGAGAAGCTGCGCGCGGCCGGCGCCACGGTGTCCGAAGTGGACTTCGACGCGAAGGACACCGCGTCCCACCCGGCGGTGCTGGACCAGGCGTTCTCGGCCGGGGACATCGACGTGGCCGTGGTGGCGTTCGGCCTGCTCGGCGACAACGAGGAGGCGTGGCAGAACCACGCCACCGCGGTCGAGCTGGCGACGGTGAACTACACGGCGGCGGTGTCGGTCGGCGTGGCGCTGGCGGACAAGCTGAAGAAGCAGGGCCACGGCTCGGTGATCGCACTGTCCTCTGTGGCCGGTGAGCGCGTGCGGCGGTCGAACTTCGTGTACGGCTCGACCAAGGCCGGGTTCGACGGGTTCTACCTGGGCCTGGGCGAGGCGCTGGCGCCGTTCGGGGTCAAGGTGACGGTCGTGCGGCCGGGCCAGGTCAAGACGAAGATGACCGAGGGCCTGGGCAAGGCGCCGCTGGAGCAGACCGCCGAGCAGGTCGCCGAAATCGCCGTGGACGCGGCGCGCAAGGGCAAGGACCTGGTGTGGGCGCCCGCGCAGTTCCGCGCGGTGATGTCGATCCTGCGGCACGTGCCGCGGCCGATCTTCCGCAAGCTGCCGATCTGATCGTTTCCCACGGCAACGCCCCGGGCGCCGCGATGGCCCCCGGGGCGTTGCCGCGTTCAGGGTCGGCCTGGGCGGGCACCCGGCGCCCAGGCCGGTGATGCGTGCGCTCGCGCTGGCCGGGGTTCTATTGGCTCAGCCAGTACCCGTACGACGTGTAGTCCGGGTACGGGTTCAGCAGCGGGCGCGGCTGCTGGATCTCGATGTGCGCCGACGGGTCCGTGATCAGCTCCGCGGGGATCGTGAAGCTGTACGTCGACCACACGCCGTCCCGCTCGTCGCGGGTCCACACGCCCGCCTCCACGCCGTTGACCAGCACCCGCATGTCGAACACCGTGCCGTGCATCGCGGTGCGGGAGGTGATCGTCAGGGGGCGGCCGGGGACCAGGTTGTGCGCCGTGAACGCCTCGCCGCCCACGATGGGGCGGGCGCTGTCGATCACGTCGCCGACCCGGGCCAGCGTCGTCCACGGCTGCGTGCCCACCTGGGCCAGCACCGGCTCGTACCCGTGCTCGCCCTCGCTGCGCAGGTCGCCCACGTTCACGTAGTCCCGCAGCTCACCGGGCACCGCCTGCTCGTCACCGCTGCCGGCCAGCGACCAGTCCGCCTCGTAGACGTTCAGCCACCGGAACGGCACGATCAAGCGCCCGCCGAGGTCCGGCTGCGCCTGCACCTCGAAGCTCATCTCCACCGGCGTCCGCAGCACCCCGACGTTCTTCAGCAGCTCCATCGACGGCCCCGGGGCCGGGTCGTACACCGCGAAGTAGGCCGGCCGCTCCGCCGCGGGCAGGTGCTTCAGCGCCTCGTACAGCGAGCCCGTGCCGTTGTTCGACGGTGCCGCGAACCCGTTGGTGCCCAACCCGATCAGGTCCAGCACCCGGTGCTCACTGAAGTACGCGACCGCGCCGACGTCCTTCACCGCGACGATCGCCTCCGGCGGCAGGTTACCGCGCACCCACTGCGCCACCGACACGTCGGTGTCGCGGATCGCCGCCGTCGCCCGCCCGAAGCGGACCGACCAGCTCGGCAGCGTCGCCAGCGACAGCACCAGCACCACCACCAGCGCGCCGTGCAGCGAGATGCGCCGGGCCCGCTCGCGTGCGGCGATCCGGCTCAGCCCGTACACGCCGATCACCACGAACAGGACGAACACCGGCATGAACGGCTGCACGTACCGCAGCTCGTGCACCAGCGCGGTGTTCAAAGTGGACACCGAAACCAGGATCAGCACCAGGCCGGCCGCCAGCGCGTACAGCATCGGCCGCCACGCCGGCCGGGTCAGGAACACGTAGACCATCCCCGCCGCGAACACCAGTAGCGCGCCCGGGAACGCGAAGTCCTGCCCGTCGAACCCCAGGAAGATGCTCAGGAACCCGCGCACGTTCGCCATCGTGCGGTCGGTGAACTCGCCGAGCCAGAACACCGGCCGGTCGTGCAGGAACGACTTCGACTGGATGCCGTTCGCCGACGCGGTGCCGGTCGCGATCTTGTAGAACAGCAGCTGGGCCGCGCCGACCGCGATCGGCAGCAGTGTCCACAGCGCCCGCAGCACCGTCCGGCGCGGACGCGTCATGTGCCGGTGCGCCCACACCGTCCACAGTGCCGCGAACGCGAGCGCCACGGCCAGGATCAGGCCCTCGGTGCGCACGAGCGCCAGCAGGCCGCCCAGCACCGGCGTCCACCGGAACCGCGCCCACGGCTGCTCGGTCACGAACGCCAGCAGCGTCGCGACCACCAGCAGCATGACCAGGCCGACCTCCATGCCGCTGGCCGAACCCCACGCCAGCGGGCCGCTCAGCGCGACCAGGACACCCGACCACACACCGACCGAACGCGCCACCAGCTTCGTGCCCAGCACGGTCACCAGCCCGGCCGCCACCGCGAAGCACAGGATGCCGAAGCCGACCGCGAACGCCAGGAAGTACGTGCCGTGGACCCCCACCGCGTACGCGGCGCCGAGCACCAGCGCGTACAGCAGGCTGCTGGCCCCGGCGCTGATCTCGTCGCCGGTGTTGAACTGGAAGAAGTGCCCCAGGCCCAGCTGACGCCCGTACTGCAGGTGGATGTAGACGTCGTCGAGCGGCGCGATCAGCTTGCCCTGGTTCCAGGCCAGGCCACTCGCGACGAACACGACGCCGACCAGCGCGGCCAGCGCTCCGGTGAGCCAGAAGGCACGATCACCGGGCGGTACGCGGCGGGGCCGGTGAGTGGTGCGGTCGACCTCGTCCGAACGGTCCAGAACTCGTGTCACTTCACGCACACGCCCGGCCCGGGTTCCGTGGTTGCCTCATCGGGCCAGGCTATCCCGCGACTCGCGCCACTGGTCGAACAGCAGGTCCCGGTGCAGCTCGTGGTAACGCGCCAGGTCGAAGATGTGCACCGTCTTGGACCAGCGGCCGTCCGGGCCGACGCGGAACCCGTCCGCGTCGGCGCGCTCGAAATCGCTGCCCAGGTAGTGGACGCCGACCGAACCGTCCATAGTGATCCCGGCCACCTCGCAGGAGTAGCCGAGGTACTCCGCGCGCGTGCTCACCTCGGCGACCCGGCCGCCCTCGGTCTCCAGCACCCCGGACCGCGGGCGGCCCGCGACGACCGCCGCCTGGCCGTTGGGCCAGCCGCCGTGCAGCGGGATCCCCTCGACCGGCCGCGCGAACCGCGCCGCGCGCCACCGCGTGAACAACAGGTCGTTCTGCCGTTCCGCGTAGTCGCGGAGATCACGCATGTCGACGGTCTTGTAGTACTCGTAGGAGTTCTCCTGCACGAAACCGTTGATCGTGGCCCATTCGTTATCCCATTCGGCATCCAGCACGCGCGCGGTGCCGTTGTCGAATGCCGCGTCGACCATCACGCGGTGGTCCCGGTAGCTGGCGTAGACCTGCACCGAGAAAACGCGTTCACACATCTCCACCGGAACCGCGCCGGCGAGTTCCTGGCGCGGGAACGGCGCCGGTCTCGCGTCGCTCACCTGCGGGAAGTGCACGTAGTTTTCGCCCGCCGCATACGAAACCGGGTAGGACACGCCGTCCACGACGGCGATCGTGCCGGTGCGGTACAGGGGGTAGGTCACGCCGGTGCCCCCTCTGCGTTTTCGGCCAACTGGTGTGTGCGGAGCAGTTTACGAGAAACTCACACATTCAGCTAATCGGTGGCGCAGATGAGTCCACGATCACCGCGAACGGTCCGACATCGCGGCGGGCGAACTCGGACGCGGTGAACAGTTCCGGCGCGAATTCGACCTCGTCCACGCGGATCGGCACGGCGCGCGGGAACGTGTCGGACACGACCGGCGCGAGCAGTTTCCCGTCGTCGGCGCGGCGCAGCACGAAGACGTTGGGCGCCTCGTGCGGGTTCGCCCGCAGCCGCGCGAGCAGGTCGGCCGAGTCCCGGGCGGTCGCCCAGGACCGGATCTCCTCGTTGCGCTGCGTGTAGCCGGCCAGCGGGTTCGCGTAGTGCGGCGTGGTCTGCTGGAAGCCCCAGTAGGGCTGGAACGACAGCAGCCGGTCGTGCGCCGAGAAGACGATGTTGCCGCTCGCCGGGCGTCCGGTCAGCTCGGCGATGGTGCTGATCAGCTCGGGCGTCCAGTACCCGTCGTGCTTCGGGTCGTGCCCGAAGCTGGCGGTCCAGCCGTCCGGGTAGTAGTCGGACTCGGCGGTGTCCACCGCGTCCTTCATGGACGTGCCGACGACCGTCTGGGACACCGAAACCGCGCCGAGCACGGCCAGCACGAACGCCACCGTCCGCACCGGGCGGACCCGGCCGATCAGCTTCGGCAGCACCCGCACCAGTTCGGCCAGCGCGAACACCCCGGCGACCGCGAGGACCACGTCGATGGTCACGATGAACCGGAACGACAGCAGCGTGGTGCGGACCAGCAGCGCGAGGTTCGACAACGCGAACCAGGCGTAGACCAGCGCGGTCAGCACGAGCATCACGAACGCCACCGGATCGCGGCGCGCGCGCAGCACCAGCCAGACCAGCCCGGCCAGGCACAGCAGGCCGAACGCGCTCGCCGAGGTGAACGGCATCGGGAAGTAGGCGCTGATCTCCGGCAGGAAGTGCGCGGCGACGTTCGGCTTGCCCAGCCCGCCGGCCAGGATGAACGGACCCCAGGTGATCAGGGCCAGCACCGCGGTGATCACGCCGACGACGACCAGGCGCAGCAGCAGTCGCTTGAGCACCGGCCCGACCGGCTGGCCCGCGCGGACGTCCAGCGCGAGCACGGCCAGCGCCAGCACCACCACGGCCACCACGCCGAACGCGACGTGCAGCGTGTAGGTGACCGCGGAGAAGCCCAGGTAGACGCCGATCAGCACGAGCGTCCAGGCCGGTACCCGCTCACGGGAGCGCAGCGCGTGCCAGGCCAGCAGCATGATCGGCGGCAGCCAGGCGGTGGTCGGCCAGGCGTAGGGCTCCTCGGGGCCGAGCGCGACGAACCCGGCCAGCACCGTGGCGACCGACGCCAGCAGCGCCATCCGGCGCCGCACGACCAGGCTCCACAGCACGAACGCGACCACCCCGGACACCGCGGCCCAGGTGATGGAGTACGGCTTGTAGGCGGCCCAGCCCTCCAGGCCGAGCAGGTTCGCGAAGCGCCCGCCCAGCCAGAACCAGCCGCCCGGGTAGTAGGCGGCCAGGCCGTGGTAGTTCACGTCGGCCAGCCCGGCCGTCTCGGTCAGGCGCTCCATGTACTGCAGGCGGAACGTGTTGTCCACGCTGGAGCCGCCGAGGAAGAACCGGGTGCCCTGCAGCGGGATCGCCAGCAGCAGGGTGGACAGCGCGGTCAGCGCCGCCCAGCTGCCGCCCAGGCGCACCCACAACGGCCAGCGGGCCGCGCCGCTGTAGGCCAGCGACCCGAACAACACGACGACGATCACCGCGACGGCCAGGTTGACCAGCGCGTCCGGCACGTACGTGCCCGGGTCGACACCCAGCTTGTTCGAGCCGAACTGGAGCACCAGGCTGAGCACGACCGCCGCGACCGTGCCCAGCACGAGCTCGGCCAGGGTGCGGCCGAGTCCGAGACGGGTCAACGGGCGGTGCGGTGCGGGTTCGATCGACGTGCCGCCGCCGGGCCGGGCCAACGTGGTCGTCACAGGTAGAACGTCATCCCGAGGGTGGCGACCCACAGCACGCCCAGAACCTGCAGGATGCGGTCCTTGAGCACGATCTCGTCGGGCGCGCCCGCGGTGCCGCCGTCCACGTCGACCGCGTACCGCAGCACGGCGATCACGAACGGCACCATCGAGATGACCGGCCACACCGACTGGTCGGCGCCCTCACGCAGCTCGAACGCCCACAGCGAGTACGACATGATCAGGATCGCCGCGGCGGTCGCCCACACGAAACGCAGGTAGCTGGCCGAGTACTTCTTCAGCGACGAGCGGATCTTCGCCCCGGTGCGCTCGAAGAGCATGATCTCGGCGTAGCGCTTGCCCGCCACCATGAACAGCGAACCGAACGCGGTGACCAGCAGGAACCACTGCGACAGCGCGATACCCGCGGCCACACCACCGGCGATCGAGCGCATCAGGAAGCCCGATCCGACGATCGCCAGGTCGATCACCGGCTGGTGCTTGAGACCGAAGCAGTAGCCCAGCTGGACCGCCTCGTACACCCCCAGCACGATGGCCAGTTCCGGGCTCGCCAGGAACGACAGCGCCAGGCCCACGCCGAAGAACAGCACCGCGGCCGCGTACGCGACCGGCACCGGCACGATCCCGGCCGCGATCGGCCGGTTCCGCTTCGTCGGGTGCGCCTTGTCGGCCTCCACGTCGACCGCGTCGTTGATCAGGTACACCGACGACGCGACCAGGCTGAACGCCACGAACGCGATGACCGCGTCGAGCAGCACCGAGCCGTTGGTGATCTGGGCCGCGGTGAACGGCGCGACGAAGACCAGGACGTTCTTCGCCCACTGCTTCGGCCGCGCGGTCTTGGCGACGCCGACGACCATGTGCACCGGGCCGCGCTTGACCGCCGGAGCCGGCTCCGCCGTCTCCACCGTCTTCGCTTCGGCCGTTTCGCTGGTTTCGTCCACGATCTCGGCTTCCGCGGCGTTGTTCACTGATTTGGTCACGGGTGGTTCCCTACCCCTTTTTGCGGATTTTCCTGCGCAGCAGACCTCCGACCACACCACCGAGCGCGGCGCCGGCGAGCACATCGGTCGGGTAGTGGACCCCCAACACGAGCCGGGACGCCAACATCGGCGGGACGAGCGCGGGAACCAGGTTACGCCCGGTCAATCCCGAGTAGAGCACCGCCGCCGCCGTAGTGGACGTGGCGTGCGAGGACGGGAAGCTCAGCCGGCTCGGCGTGCCCACCAGGACCTCGACGCTCGGGTCCTGCGGGCGGGGCCGCCGGACCACGCGCTTCACCGCGATCGACGCGCCGTGTGCGCCGACCACACCGGCGGCCGCGACCAGCCAGTCCTTGCGGCGCTCGCGGTCCACCGCCGCGCCCACGAGACCGGCGGCGAACCACCCGATCGCGTGCTCACCGAAGTGGGACAGGCCACGCGCGGCCTTCACGGTCGCCGGGCGCTTGAGCACGCCCTGGACCTTGGCGAGCACCTGGATCTCGGCGGCGCGCTCCGGCTTCTTCTCAAGCATCGATGCTCCCGTCCAGGGGGGCGCCGTCGGTCAGGTGCGGGGCGATCTTGTTGTCGAACACCGACAGCGCCGAACCGATGGCCATGTGCATGTCCAGGTACTTGTAGGTGCCCAGGCGGCCGCCGAACAGCACGTTGCGCTCGCGCGCCTCGGCCTTCGCCAGCTCGCGGTAACGCTCGAGCTTCGCGCGGTCGTCCGGGGTGTTGATCGGGTAGTACGGCTCGTCGTCCTCGTTGGCGAAACGCGAGTACTCGCGGACGATGACCGTCTTGTCCTTCGGGTAGTCCCGCTCCGGGTGGAAGTGGCGGAACTCGTGGATCCGCGTGAACGGGACGTCCTCGTCGTTGTAGTTCATGACCGAGGTGCCCTGGTAGTCCCCGGTGGGGACGACCTCCTGCTCGAAGTCCAGCGTGCGCCAGCCCAGGCGGCCCTCGGAGTAGCCGAAGTAGTGGTCGAGCGGGCCGGTGTAGACGGTCGGCGTGCCCGCCGGGATGTGCTCGCGGACGTCGAAGTAGTCGGTGTTCAGGCGGACCTCGATCAGCTCGTGGTCGGCCATCCGCTCCAGCCACGCGGTGTAGCCGTCGACCGGCAGGCCCTCGTAGGTGTCGTTGAAGTACCGGTTGTCGAAGGTGTAGCGCACCGGCAGCCGGGTGATGTTGGCCGCGGGCAGCTCCTTCGGGTCGGTCTGCCACTGCTTCGCCGTGTAACCGCGGAAGAACGCCTCGTACAGGGGGCGGCCGATGAGCGAGATGGCCTTCTCTTCGAAGTTCTGCGCGTTGGCGGTGTCGATCTCGCTGGCCTGCTTGGCGATCAGCTCACGAGCCTCGTCCGGCGTGTGCGACTTGCCGAAGAACTGGTTGATCAACGCGAGGTTCATCGGCAGCGGGTAGACCTGGCCCTGGTACTTGCCGAACACCCGGTGCTGGTAGTTGGTGAACTCGGTGAACTGGTTGACGTAGTCCCAGACCCGCTTGTTCGAGGTGTGGAACAGGTGCGCGCCGTAGCGGTGCACCTCGATCCCGGTCTCCGGCTCGGCCTCGGAGTAGGCGTTGCCCCCCAGGTGGGAGCGCCGTTCCAGCACGAGCACGCGCTTGCCCAGCTGGCTCGCCGCCCGCTCGGCGACCGTCAGCCCGAAGAAGCCGGAGCCGACGACGACCAGGTCGTACCCGGCGAAATCGGCGTCGGTGACGTCAGTGTTGCTCGTGTGCTCGCTCACGGGAAGCGAGGGTACCGACGCTACTGAGGGCGACCGCACCCACATTCACTATTGCGCCTCGCGCAGGCCCGGCAGCACGTCGGCGACCACTTCCTCGAGCACCGACTCGCGCCCGGCGTACGGGCCGGACGAACGCGGCCAGTGCACGACGACGTCGGTGAAACCCAGCTCGGCGGCGCGGCCGGCCGCGTCGGTGAACGCCTGGGCGCTGACCAGGGAGAACACCGGCGCGGCGTCCAGGCTGAGGTAGCGGTGCACGTCCTCGCCGGCCCGGCCGGAGTCGGCCAGCACCTGGTCGAAGCGCCGCGACAGCTCGGTCACGCCGCGCCACCACTCGTCGAGCGTCTCGGCCCGGGGGCCGGTCGTCACCCAGCCGCCACCGTAAGTTGCGGCAACCTTCATCGCGCGCGGGCCGTTGGCCGCGATCAGGAACGGAATGCGCGGCCGCTGGACGCAACCGGGCAGGTTCCGCGCGCCGCGGGCGGCGTAGTACGTGCCGGTGTAGTCGAACCCGTCGGTGATGAGCAGGCCGTCCAGGGCCTCGACGAACTCGGCGAACCGGTCGGAGCGCTGCCGCGGGGTGAGTTCCGCGTCGCCCAGCACGCCGGTGTCGTAGCCCAGGCCGCCCGCGCCGATGCCCAGGACGAGACGGCCGTCGGAGACGTCGTCGAGGGTGATCAGCTCGCGGGCGAACGGCACCGGGTGGCGGAAGTTGGGCGAGGCGACGAACGTGCCGAGGCGGATGCTGGAGGTGACCATGGCCGCGGCGGTCAGCGTGGGCACCGCGGAGAACCACGGGCCGTCGACCAGCGTTCGCCAGCCGAGGTGGTCGTAGGTCCAGGCGTGGTCGAAGCCGTACTCCTCGGCGGCCCGCCACTTCGGCTCGGCCGCCCACCACCGGTCCTCGGGAAGAATCACGATGCCAACGCGCACCGGCCCACGCTATCGGTCAGCACCGACAATCCGTCGCCCCGCACCCCAAGGGACAATGGGGGTGTGGAGAAACCCCTGCTGATCGCGTCGGATGTGGACGGCACCCTGCTCGACCCGATGGAACGGATGTCCCCCCGCACCGCCGCCGTGTTGCGCCGCGCCGCCGAGGCGGGGGTTCCGATCGTGCTCGCCACCGGCCGCCCGCCGCGCTGGATCCCGGCGGTGGCGCAGGCCGGCGGCCTGACCGGCTACGCGGTGTGCGCGAACGGCGCCGTGCTGTACGACATCGGCAACGACGAGGTGGTCAGCGTGCACGGCGCGCTGGAGCCGATGATGCTCCACGACGCCGTCGACGAGCTGACCAAGGCGCTGCCCGGCGCCGGGTTCGCCGCCGAACGGGTCGGGCGGCGCGCGCTCGACCCGGACGTGCAGCACCTGGTGATCGAGCACGGCTACCGCAACCCGTGGGGCGACGGTGAGGGCGTGCCGGTGTCGCGCGCCGAGATCGTCGGGCGGCCGGCGGTGAAACTGCTGGTCAGCCACCCGGACATGACCTCGGACGAGATGGCGCGCGCGGCCGGGGCGCTGCTCGACGAGTCCGTGGACATCACGTTCTCCGCCAGCGGCGGGCTGATCGAGATCGCCGCGCACGGCATCACGAAGGCGACCGGGCTGGCCGAGGTGGCCGATCGGTTCGACGTGCCGGTCGAGCGGATCATCGCGTTCGGGGACATGCCCAACGACGTGGAGATGCTGAAGTGGGCCGGCCACGGCGTGGCGATGGCGAACGCGCACCCGGAGGTCCTGGCCGTGGCGGACGAGGTGACGAGCCCGAACAGCGAGGACGGCGTCGCGCAGGTGCTGGAGCGCTGGTTCTAGGGGCAGGGCACGTAGGTCAGCCGCTGGTCGGACATCAGCTGGGTCAGCAGGCGCGACTCGCTGTCGGTGCGGAGGTACAGCGTCAGCCAGCCCAGGCCGGTGCGCTGGAAGGTGGCCACCTCGTAGCGCTGCGCGTACTTCTCCGCTATCCCGCAGTCCTGCTCCGGTGAGTACCAGGCCAGCGGCGCGGCGAGCACCGGCAGGCCGAAGATCGCGACCGGAGCGTAGGCGTCGGCCGGCTCGGATGCGGTGATGCCGGTGATCATCATCCGGGAGCCGGCGCGGTAGGCCAGCGCGGCGCTGCCGAACGTGTCGATGGTCGAGCCGGCCGGCAGGCGGTCACCCAGCCAGCGGCCGATCTCCGTGGTCTGCGCGAGCCGCTCGCGGTCGAGGTGCACCACCTGCTGCGCCGCGACCGCCACCGGCACGCTGACCGCGCACAGCGCGAGCGCGACCACCGGCACGACGCGCCGCTCGGCCAGGCTGCGGCGCGGCCGGGGCGACGGGCGGTCGTGGCGCACGCCCAGCCGGGCGCACACCGCGGCCGCGCCGACCGCGGCCAGCGCGCCCAGCAGGAACCCGTACGGCAGGTGGGCCGACGCGGGCCACCCCGCCCTGGCGTGCCCGTAGTAGGTGGCCTCCCACGCCCACCACGGCACGAGGAACACCAGCGCGCCCAGCAGGTACCCGGCCGGGCCCCACCAGCTCGTCCGGCGCCGCACCGCGGCGGTCACCAGCCAGGCCTCGCCGAGCAACGCGAGCACCGCACCGTCGGAGCGGGTCATCACGGCCAGCGCGGCGAGCACCCCGGCGACCAGCGGGTGGCCGGTGACCAGCGCCAGGCACACGGCCAGCACGAGCAGGACGAACAACGCCGTCTCGGTGCCGGCCAGACCGCGGGCGGCCAGGATGCTCGCGCCCGCGGTGAGCAGCGCGGCGACCACCCCCGCCCCACCGGCGAACCGCTTCGCCAGCAGGTACGCCAGCACCACGCAACCCAGCGCGCACGCGATGCCGAGCGCGCCCGCGCCGCCGACGATGTCCGCGCCGAACAGCGCCCGCGGCAACGTGACCAGCACCAGCCACAGGAAGTTCGGCACGCCCTGGGTCCGCTCGCCGATCGTGTAGACCGCGCCGTAGCCCTCGGCCATGTTGCGGGCGTAGCGGAAGGTGACGAACGCGTCGTCCGGCACGGTGGCCACGACGAGCTGCAGGACCAGGGCGAACACCAGCGCGAGCAGCAGGATCCAGCCCCGCCGGGCGCGCTGGGTCGCCACCCGCGGCCACACCGCGGTGACCACCCCCGCCAGCGCCAGCCACGCGGCGACCAGGGCACCAGGCACTTCTCACCCTCCGTGACGCCGCTCCACCCTTGCCGTAAGTATCGTTCTCGCGCACGAATTGTTTCGTCTCCGAGACTTTTGGCGGACCCGTTGCCGACTCCCCTGAGCGCCTCCGGCGCCGCCGCGGTGATCGCGGTGTACCTGCTGGTGCTGTTCGCGCCCGGCCTGCTGATCGGCGCGCTCGCCGGTGCCCGCGGATGGCTGCTCGCCGGGCTGGCGCCGGTGCTGACCTACTTCGCGGCCGGGCTGGCCGGGCCGTGGTTCGCGCAGGCCGGGATCCCGTTCAACCTGCCGAGTTTCCTGGCGGCGGTGGCTGTGCTGGCCGGGATCGCGTGGGTGGCGGGGTGGCGGCGGGTCGCGGTCGAGGGTGTGTGGGACCGGCGTGGGCATGTCGCGGTCGGGTTGTGCCTGCTGGCCGGTGGGGCGGTCGGGGCGCGGACCGTGCTCAGCGGGATGGGGCGGCTCAACGCCGTGCCGCAGGGCTACGACGCGGTGTACCACGGCAACGGCATCCGCTACCTCGCCGAGACCGGCGACGGCAGCCTGGTGGGCACCGGCACGGTCAACTGGTACCCCAACGGGTCGTTCTACCCGAACGCCTACCACCTGGTCGGCTCGCTCGTGTACCGGCTGACCGGCGCGGAGATCCCGGCGGTGCTGAACGCGAACACCGTGCTGCTGCCGGGGTTGCTGGCGTTGTCGCTGGTGGTGCTGGTGCGGTGGTTCCGGGGCCGGGCGGTGACGGCCGGGGCGGTGGCGCTGGTGTGCGTGGCGCCGGTGACGCTGCTGTACGAGGCGCTGAACTTCGGCCCGCTGCTGCCGTTCCTGCTGGGGATCGCGCTGACCCCGCTGGTCGCGGTCGTGCTCGACGGCTACCTGCGGCGGCCGGCGTTCGACACCGGGTTCCTGCTGGTCGCGGTGGCGGTCGGGCTGCTGACCATCCACTCGTCGACCCTGTTCGGCGGCCTGTTGTTCGCGTTGCCGCTGCTGGTGGCGCACCGACGGACGCTGTGGCGGCTGTGGCCGGTCGCGGTGGCCGGGTTGCTGCTGGGGTGGCTGCAGCTGTTCGGGGCGATCGGGCTGGCCGCCGGGCCGCTGCCGTACAACGGCTGGCCGACGGCGGCGTCGACGAACACGGCGGTCGGGATGCTGCTGACCTTCGAGCACGTGGCGCCGCATCCGCAGCTGTGGTTGTCGGCGGCACTGCTGGTGGGGATCGTGCTGTGGCAACGGCTGGGTCCGCTGCGGTGGGTGGCGGCGACGGCGTTGCTGTTCGGGGTGTTCGCGGTGGCGGTGCTGTCGTCGGGGCATCCGCTGGTCAAGGCCGTGTCGCGGCCGTGGTGGAACGACCCGTACCGGTTCCTGGTGATGGCGGCGGTCCCCTGCTGCCTGCTGGCCGCGCACGGGCTGGCGGAGGTCCAGCGGTGGCTGCGGAACTTCGCGCCGCGCTGGGCGTGGGTGGCCGGAGTGGTGACGCTGGCGGGCTTCGCGGTGACGACGAACGGCCTGTACACGACGTCGAACGCGGTGATCGTGCGGCCGGGCTACCCGTCGACCGGCGACATCCCGCTCAACACCGGCGAGGCGCAGGCGATGCTGGAGCTGGCGCGGCTCGCCTCCCCCGGCGACTGGGCGGTGAACGACCGCTCCGACGGGACGGCCTGGACCTACGCGCTGAGCGGCGTGCGCACCACGGCGGGCCACTTCGACCCGGCCCTGCCGCCCGCGGACTACGTGCTGCTCGCGGGACACTTCCGGGAATACGCGACGAACGCCGCGGTGCGGGACGCGGTGGCGCGGTTGAACATCCGGTGGGTGATCCTCGGCCACGGCGGCTACCCGCGCACCGCGGTGCGCCGGCGACTCCGGCGGGACCTGGACGGGCTGCCGTTCCTGCGCGTGGCCTACCGGAACGCGGACGCGGTGGTGTACCAGCTGGTGCGCTGAACGCGGAACTCAGGGCCCGGAACGTGGAACTCGCGGTCTCAAGCGTGGGACTCGCGCGGCTGAGCGTGGGACTCGCGGGTGGGGAGGGTGGCGGCCAGTGCGGTCAGCAGGTCGGCCACCGTGAACATCACCCGGGACACCAGAGCGAACGCCAGCGCCTGCCCGGCCGAGAAACCGGCCGTGCCGAGCAGCGCCACCAGCACGGCCTCGCGCACACCGGCGCCGCTGGGCAGCAGGAACGCGAACGTGCCCGCGGTCATCGCGATCGCCATCGCGCCGACGCACGTCCAGAGGTTCAGCGAGGGCGCCAGCAGCCACAGGTGCAGCCCCTGCAGCGTCCAGGCCAGCACCGAGGCCGCGAACGCCCGCGCGATCGACGCGAACCCCAGCGGGCGGGGCAGCGGATCGCTGCGCAGCAGGCGCAGCGCCAGGCCGGTGCCCCACGCCAGGACCCGCGGGTGCAACGCCACCAGCCCGGCAGGCAGCAGCACCAGCAACCACACCGCGGGCCCGGCGACCGGCAGCGCCAGCGCGGACAACAGCAGCGCCGCGACCAGGCCGATGCCGAACTGCACCAGGGAACCGGTGAAGATCCGCGCCCGGGACACGCCCGCCTTGCGGCCCAGCTCCATCTGCAGCAGGTACGCCCACACCGAACCGGGCACGTACTTCCCCAGCTGCCCGACCAGGCAGATTCGCGCGCCGCGCCGGTAGCCGACCCGGTCGCCGAGGCCGTCGACCACCGTCTGCCAGCCGTAGGTCGACACCGTGATGCTCGCGACCAGCGCGGCCAGGCTGAGCACGGCCCACGGCCAGGCGATCGACCGCAGGGCCCGCCAGAACTCCGTCCAGTCGCCGGCCAGCACCCGCACCACGAACGCCGCGACGACCGCGAGCGCCACCCAGCGGGCGACGTCCAGGAGTCGTTTCACGAGGTCAGACGGTAACAGTGACGATCCTGGTGAATTCCGCGAGTAGGTCGTAGCCGTCCCACACCGGCGCGAACTGCAACGCCGAACCGAAGGGCACCAACCGGTCCACGCCGGGCAGTTTCCGCGCGAAATCGGTCAGCTCCGCGCGGGAAAAACCGAAATGAGTGATGGTCTGGTCGCGCCGGACGACTTTCGGTACCAGTTCGTCCAAACTGGACACCCTCGATTGGGTGACAACCCCCGCGCCGAGCCAATCGCGGACCACGTCGGGTGTTTCGAGGGTGGTCAGGGCCGGACCGTCGAAGGCGATCCGGGTCGCCACGCCGTCGGCCGCCACACCGTAGGCGCCGACCCGGTTCTGCACCGCCATCGCGGGCTCCGGCGCCGGCGCGATCGAGGCCAGCAACGACCGGAACTCCGCCGCGGGCGGGCCGCCGACCCAGTACACGCCGCGCGGGGACGCGCACGCGGCCTGGTCGAACCAGAACACGTCGTTGCGGAACCCCTCGACCGCCGCCCGGCGCTCGTCCGCCGACGCGCGCGCCCAGCCGGCCGCCGAGATCACCGCGAACGACGAGCGATCCGGGAACGTCAGGTCCCGCGCGTGCGGCGCCAGCTCGAACCTCCGCAACGCGCGCACCGTCGCGTCGCCGCCCCAGAGCACCCGCAGGTCCGCCGCCGCCGACAACGCCGCCGTCACCGCGTCGTCGCGGTCGTAGGTGACGATCCGCTGCGACGCGGCCACCACGGGGTCCACATCGGACAACGCGTCCAGCACCGCGGCCGAGGCGCCCGCGGACCGGGGCGACAGGCGCACGACGTTCCGGTTGCCCGCCAGCGCGGACAGCGCCCACGAGTACACGAAGATGGTGTCCACATTGGCCGGTGGCACGTGGAACACCAGGCCACGCGGCAACCGCAGCTCGTCCCCGTCCAGCCGGGCCAGCGCGCGCCGGATCTCGCCCCGCCGCAGGAAGAACCCCAGTGAGGCCAGCTCCGGGTACGCGCGAGCCACCGCCGGGGCGAGCAGCGCGCGGGCGAACCGGACCAGGAAGTCCACGACCCGCTCGTCCCCCACCTCCAGCGCGGGCGCCGAGCGCACCTCGTCCAGCAGGCGGTCCACCTCGACCGGCCCCGCGGCCGGGAAGAGCTGCCTCATGCGGCCCGCGCCTGGAACGTGTCCGAGCAGCCCCGCGCCTCCGCCTTCGGCAGCCGGCCGAGCACCGAGAACCGCTTGCCCGGCCGCTCGCCGTCGTCGATCCCGTGGCACACGCCGAGGTCCTCGGTCAGCAGCACGTGCCCCGGGTAGGACCGCGGCAGCGTGCTCACCACCTCGATCACGCCCGGCACCCCCACCGGCTGCTCGGCGAAGGTCACCGGATCGCGGATGATCACGTCGGCGAACTCCGGGCAGTACAGGCCGTCCCCGGCCGCGCCCTCGACGAACACCGTGCCGATCTGCTCGACCATCCCGTAGTAGTTGTGGATCCGCCGCAGCCCGGTGTCCTCGGCGAAGGCGCGGCGGAACGTCGCGTTGTCCACCGCCTGGTCGGCGAGCTTCTTCCAGCCGCCGGAGTGCAGCAGGATCCCGTTGGACAGGTCGAACCCGTGCTCGCGCGCCATCCGGTACAGGTACCGCCACACCATGAAGGTGAACCCGAAGACCAGGAACGGCTCGCCGCCGTGGCGCGCCAGGAACCCGCGCACCGCCTCGACGTCCGGCACGTCGTGCTCGTCGAGGACGTAGACGTGCTTGCGCCCGAAGTTCGCCATGCCCAGCACCCCGGCGCCGCGCGCGGAGAACGTGCGGCGGTCCTTGATCACGCCGATCGTGTCGACCACCAGCATCGGCAGCCGCTGCGGGCCCAGGACCGTCCGCAGCGTCTCCGCCAGGTGCTTCGTCTGCGCGGCCGCGGCTTCGCGGTCCAGGAAGATCCGCGACGGCTCGCCGGTGGTCCCCGACGACGTGAGCACCTTGAACACCGCCTCGTCCGGGATGCTCTTGAGCGCGTGCGTCTTGAACAACCGGACCGGCAGCCACGGCAGGTCGGCCACGCTGTCGAACGACGACCCGGCACCGAGCGCGGACAGGATCCGGTCGTACTCCGGGCAGCGCGCCCGGTGGTGCGCGGTGAGCGCGGTCAGCTCGGCGAGCAGGCTCATACCCGCTCCGCCAGCGCCTGGTAGTCGATCTTCCCGCTGGCCAGCAGCGGGATCGTGTCGATCGAGCGGACGTCGAACCCGGACGCGTGCAGGTGCAGCCGGTCGGACAGCGCGCGGGACGCGGCCTTGCACGTCTCCGCCGGAACGCCCTCGGCGAACAACACGACCTTGTCGTCGGCGGGCACCGCGGCCACGATGTCGATGCCCAGCCCGGTCGCGCGGGTGGCCGCCTCCAGGTCGTCGAGGCTGATCCGGTTGCCGAACACCTTGCCGATCCGCTTGAGCCGTCCGGTGACGAACAGGAACCCCTCCTCGTCGAGGTAACCGAGGTCACCGGTGGGCAGCACACCGCCGCACTCGTCGCCCAGCGCGAGCTGCTCGGCGGTCGAGGCGTAGCCCATCATCACGTTCGGCCCGCGGTAGACGATCTCGCCGCTGATCTTGGGGTGCGTGGTGTCGCCGCCGTCCGGGCGGCGGATGGCGAACTGCCCGCCGGGCAGCGCGGGCCCGACCGAGCCGATCTTCTCGGCGAGCCGCTCGGACGGCATGATCGCCATCCGCGGCGCGGCCTCGGTCTGGCCGTACATCACGAACATCCGCCCGCCGGCCGAGCGCATGAGCGTGTCGAACTCGGCGATCAGCTCGGGCCGCATCCGCCCGCCGGCCTGGGTCAGCGTGTGCACGCCGGGATTGGCGGACGGGTCGAACTTCAGCCGCCGCAGCATCTCGTAGTGGTAGGGCACCCCGGCGACCGACGTGCACTCGTGCGCGGCCACGGCGTCCCAGAACCCGCGGCCGAGGATGCCCTCCCGCTCGACGACGACGGTCGCGCCGCGGACCAGGTGCGAGTTGAGCACGGACAGGCCGTAGCTGTAGTGCAGCGGCAACGTGGTGGGGGCGACCTCGCGCTCGTCGATGCCGAGCACGTCGGCGATCGCGTGCGCGTTGGTCAGGATCGCGGTGCGGGACAACCGGACCAGCTTCGGGTTGCCGGTCGAACCGCTGGTCGGCAGCAGCACGGCGAGGTCGGGGTGCGGGCGGATACCACCGGGGTCGAGGCGCAGCCAGTGCCCGTCCGCGGTCCGGTACCCGGACGGCGGTTCCGCCGCGGGCGCGCCGAGCACGGCCGCCGGGCAGAACCGCTCGATCAGGCCGGCCAGCACCGGGACGTCCAGCGCCGGGTCGATCAGCGCCACCGCCCGCCCGGCCCGCACCGCCGCGACGTAGGTGAGCACGCTGTCCAGGTCGACGCCGGTGCGGGCGAACAACACGCCGTCCGGCAGCGCCGCGAGTTCCTCGGCCCGCCGCTCGACCTCGCCGGTCAGCGCCGCGCCGCCCAGTTCCGCGCCGGTTTCCGCGTCGACGAGCCGCGCGCCGGGAGCCAGCAGGGTCACAGCACCATCCCTCCGTCGACGCCGAGCACCTGACCGGTCACGTAGGACGCCTCGTCGCCGGCGAGGAACGCGATCGCGTTCGCGACCTCCTCGGCGCGGCCGCGGCGCCCCAGCGCGGTGTCCGGATCGGCGAGCCCGGCGGTCATCTCGGTGTCGATCACGCCCGGCGCCACGGCGTTGACCCGGATGCCGAACCGGCCCAGCTCCTTCGCCGCGCTCTTCGCGATGTTCGCGACCGCCGCCTTCGACGCCGCGTAGACCGTCTGACCGGCGGCGCCGCGCTCGCCGACGACCGAGGCCAGCACCACGATGGCGCCCGAGCGGGCGCGGGTCATCGCCCGCGCCGCCGCCTGCACCGTGTGGATCGTGCCCGCCACGTTCGTCGACAGGACCGCCTCGACGTCGCCGACCATGCCCAGCACGCCCTCGGCGTAGATCCCGGCGTTGGCGACCACCACGTCGAGCCGGCCGCGCTCCTTGGCGGCGGCGCGGACGACGGACGACACGGCCTTCGCGTCGGTGACGTCGAGGGCGACCCCGGTGACCTGCCCGGGGACCGACGCCGCGACCTCCTTCGCGCGTGCCTCGTCGCGTCCGGTGAGCACCACCGCCGCGCCGGCCGCGGCGAGCGCGCGCACGGTCGCCAGTCCGATGCCGCGGGTGCCGCCGGTGACCAGCGCGACCCGCCCGCGCAGGTCAGGCACCCGCCAGCTCCGCCACCAGCTTCCGCGCGACCTGGAAGCTGCTCAAGTCGATCACCTGGTCGGTCTCCAGCTCGATGTCGAACTCGTCCTCGATGGCGGCGACCAGGCTCATGTGGCCGACCGAGTCCCAGGCCTCGATCCCGCGGTAGGTCAGGGCGTCCACGTCGACGTCGCCGCCGAGGTCGAGCGCTTCGGTGAAAACCTTGCGCAGCCGGGTCTCGATGTCCACGTCTAGTCCTTCCGGTCGTTCCACGCCTGCACCAAAGTAGAGACGCCGCCGGGGAGCCGGTCCAGCAGCCCATCGGGTGGAATCGGCCCGGCCCCCTTGAGCCACGGCTCCAGCGCGGCGATCTGCCGCTCGTCGAGGCCGAGCCGGGTCAGGCCGACCACGTTCAGGCCGGTCACGCGCGCCGGGTTGCCGACGGCGACGGTGAACGCGCCGACCTCGCGGCGCACCGCGGATCCCATGCCCACCATGGCGCCCGGGCCGATCCGCACGTGCTGGTGCACGATCGCGCCCATGCCGAGGTTGGCGCGCGACCAGATCGCCGTGTGCCCGCCGAGCACGACGTTCGACGCGAGCGTGACGTGGTCGCCGATCTCGCAGTCGTGCGCGACGTGACTGCCGCGCAGGTAGTACCCGTTGTCACCCAGACGTGTGCTGCGCCGGGTGCCCTGGTGGACGCTCACGTACTCGCGGATCCGGTTGCCGCTGCCGATCCGCACCCCCGCGCCGACCGGTTCGTCCTCCCACGACACGGGATGCGGACCGGTGCGGTCCTCGGCCGGAGTGCCGATCGTGACGTGTGGACCGATCCAGTTGCCGTCCCCGATCACCAGCGGCCCGGCGAGCACGGCGTAGGGTCCGACGACGTTGCCGTCGCCGAGTTCGACTCCGGGCCCGAGTACCGCAGTCGGGTGGATGCGGTTTACCACGCGAGATCCATTCGTACAGTCTTACGGACGCCTGAGCCGATCACAGTAAAGGAACGCCGCGCCCATGATCCCCATCACCGCGGTCGACGTCCGCGACGCCGAATCCCTCGTGGTGGAGGTGCTGCGGTCGGGGACGCTCGCGCAGGGCCCGATGGTCGCCCGCTTCGAGGACGCCTTCGCCCGCGCCGCCGGCACCGCGCACGCGGTCGCCGTGAACAGCGGATCCGCCGCGCTCACCGCCACGCTGCTGGCGTTCGGGCTGGGCCCCGGCGACGAGGTGATCACCTCGCCGTTCACCTTCGTCGCGACGCTCAACGCGATCCTGGCGACGGGCGCGACGGTCCGGTTCGCCGACATCACCCGCGAGGACTTCGCCGTCGACCCGGACGCGGTCGCGGCCGAGATCACCCCGGACACCCGGGCGATCCTCCCGGTGCACCTCTACGGCCAGACCGCCGACCTGGGCAAGCTCGCCCCGCTCGCCGAGGAGCACGAGCTGTACCTGGTGGAGGACGCCGCGCAGGCGGTCGGGGCGACCTTCGCCGGACGGCCGGCCGGATCGTTCGGCGTGGGCTGTTTCTCGTTGTACGCCACCAAGAACGTGACCACCGGCGAGGGCGGCGTCATCACCACCGACGACGCCGAGCTGGCCGACCGCCTGCGCGTGCTGCGCAACCAGGGCATGCGGACGCGCTACTCCTACGAGGTGCCCGGGCACAACTACCGGATGTCCGAGCTGCACGCCGCCGTCGGCATCCCGCAACTGGACAAACTGGACGAACTGATCGCGGCCCGGCGGCGCAACGCGCGGCAGCTGTCCGTCGGCCTCGCCGGGACGCCCGGGCTGGCGGTGCCCGCCGAGCTGCCCGGCCGTGAGCACGTGTGGCACCAGTACAGCGTGCTGATCGGCCCGCACGCGATGCTCGCCCGCGACGAGCTGGTCGCCGAGTTGGCCGCGCGCGGCATCGGGACCGGCGTGTACTACCCGAAGCTGGTCTTCGACCACGACTGCTTCCGGGAGCACCCGCAGATCCCGGCGGTGTCCCGGCAGGACTTCCCGGTGGCGCTGAAGGTCACCGAGGAAGTCCTGTCGCTGCCCGTGCACCCCGGGCTGTCCGAGGCCGACGTGGACACCATCGTGCGCGAGGTGCGAGAGGCGCTCGGCGCGTGAGATACCGCGTCGCGCTGGTCGGCACCGGCAACATGGGGTCGCTGCACGCGCGTGTGCTGTCCCGCCACGACCGCGTCGACCTGGTCCGGGTGGTCGAGCCGCGCGCCGCGGCCGGGCGCGCGTGCGCCGAGCGGTACGGCACCGCCTGGACCCCCGAGCTGGGTTCGCTGTCCGATGTGGACGCCGTGGTGCTGGCGTCGGCCACCGAGACGCACCACGAGCTGGCGCTGGAGATCCTGGGCCAGGGCAAGCCGCTGCTGGTGGAGAAGCCGGTCGCGAACAGCCTCGCCGCGACCGAGGAGGTCATCGCGCTGTCGGTCGCCAGGGGCGTGCCGCTGATGTGCGGGTTCGTCGAGCGGTTCAACCCCGCCGTGCTGACCGCGCGGGCGCTGGCGACCCGGCCGGTGCACCTGATGGCCCGCAGGCACGGGCCGTACGCGCCGCGCGTCCGCACCGGGGTGGCGTGGGACCTGCTCGTGCACGACGTCGACATCGCCATCCAGTTCTTCGGCGCGGAACCGGAGCGGATCACGTCCGGCACCGGGTACTTCCACCCCGAGTCCGCCGACGGCGCGGAGGACGCGGTGGAAGCGGTGTTGTCCTTCCCGGCCGGGTTGGCGACGGTGTCCGCGTCCCGCGTCGGGCAACGGAAGGTGCGGTCGCTGGTGATTTCCGAACTCGACCGGCTCATCGAACTCGACCTGCTGCGCCGGGACGTCACCCTGTACCGGCACGTGTCGCACGACGCGGTCACCCCGGACGGGCTCGGCTACCGGCAGCAGGCCGTGATCGAGATCCCCGAGCTGGTCTCGGCCGCGGAACCGCTGGCCGCGCAGCTGGACCACTTCCTGGCCCTGCTCGACGGCCGGGTGGACGTGGACGCCGAACGCGCCTCGATCCGGCCCGCGCACCGCGTGGTCGCGACGGTGCTGGAGCAGGCTTCAGCCCCGGACAGCCGGCTCCTCCACAGTGGACAGCAGTAGCAGGCCGAGCACCGGCAGCGCGATCAGCGGCAGGAGCGCGGTCCGCAGCGACGTGGCGTCCGCCAGGCTGCCCAGGACCGGGCTGGCGAGCCCGCCGACGCTGACCGTGAGGCCGAGCGTGATGCCGCTCGCGGTGCCCATCCGGCTCGGCAGGTAGTCCTGGCCCAGCGTGACGTGCAGCGAGAACGGCACGTACAGCCCGGCGGACGTGCCCGCGACGAACAGGTACAGCAGCGGCCCCGGCACGAGCACCACCCCGGCCACCGACAACGTGGTGAGCGCGTAGGACCACCGCACGACGGGGATCCGGCCGAAGCGCGCGGCCAGTCGCCCGCCGGCCACCGTGCCGATCGCGCCGCCGACGTAGAGCACGAACAACGCGACCATGCCGGCCAGGCTGCCGCCGCCGGTGCGTTGCTGCGCGTACAGCGAGACGAACGTGCTCAGTCCGATGAAGACGATCGAGCGGCACACGATGGCGCCGGACAGCTTCGCGAAGGACGCCCAGTCGTTCCGGCCGGTCCCCTCGCGCGCCTGCGCCGTGGTACCGGAGATCCGGCGGAGGGCGGCCGCGCACAACACGGCTCCCGCGGCCGCGGGCAGGGCCAGCAGCGGCGACCACGCCAGCCCACCCGTCGCCACGACGGCCGCGACGAGCAGGGGCGCGGTCGCGAAGCCGACGTTGCCGCCGAGGGAGAACCAGCCCATCGCGGTGTGGCTGCCCCGGCTCGCGATCCGGGCCACGCGGGCGGCTTCCGGGTGGTAGGCGGCGACCCCGATCCCGGAGACGGCCACGGCCGCCACGGTGAGCGCGTAGGAACCGCCGACCCCGGCGAACGCGAGGCCGAGCCCGCTGGTGAGGGCGCTGACCGGAAGCAGCCACGGCATGGACCAGCGGTCGGCGAGCGCGCCGAACAGCGGTTGCACGACCGAGGACAGCAGGGACGCGGCCAGCACGATGCCGGAGACGGCGGCGTAGGTGTAGGCGCGCTCGGCGACGAAGAACGGCACGAGCGCGGCCACCGCGCCCTGGTAGACGTCGACGCACGCGTGCCCGACCGCGAGCAGGGGGATCGTTCGCACCGGCCCATGGTCGCGGCGGCGAGGGCTGGCGCACTTCCGTTAATCTGCCAGATGATGCCGCAAACCCGCCACCTACCGCACGCGCCCACCCGGACCCAGGTCCTGGCGGCGGGCGAGCGCATCGACGCGCACCGCCACGACGACCACCAGATCGTCTACGCGCGCTCCGGCGTCCTCGCGGTCACCACGGACGCGGGCACCTGGTTCGCGCCCGGCACGCGGGCGATCTGGGTGCCGGCCGGCCGCGTCCACGCCCACCTCGCCACCGGCCGCACCGATCTGCACCTGCTCGGCCTGCCCGCGGACACCAACCCGCTCGGCCTGGACGAGCCGGCGGTCCTCACCGTGAACCCGCTGCTGCGCGAGCTGATCCTGGCCGCCACCCGCTCCCCCGGCGACGATTCCGCGGAGGGCCGGCGGCTGCGGGCGGTGCTGCTGGACCAGCGGCGGGCGGCACCGCGGGAGCCGGCCCAGCTGCCGACGCCGTCGGACCCGCGGCTGGTGGCGGTGTGCGAGCTGCTGCACGCCGACTGCGCGGACCAGCGCACGCTGGCGCAGCTCGGCGCCGCCACCGGCACGAGCGAACGCACCCTCAGCCGCCTGTTCGCCGGCGAGCTGGGCATGTCGTTCACCAGGTGGCGCACCCAGCTGCGGCTCTACCACGCACTACGCCTGCTGGCCGAGGACGTCCCGGTGACGACGGTCGCGCACCGTTGCGGCTGGTCGTCGGCGAGCGCGTTCATCGACGTGTTCCGCCGCGCCTACGGCCACACGCCGGGGGCGCACCGCCGCTGACGCCTCAGTCGATGCAGAACTCGTTGCCCTCGACGTCCAGCATCGGGATGCACGACTCGTTGAACTCGTCGGCGAGCAGCACCTGCACGCAGGTCGCGCCGAGCGGGTTCAGCCGCTCGCGCTCGGCCTGGAGCGCGGCGAGGCGCTCCTCGCCCACCAGCCCGGTGCCGACCCGCACGTCGAGGTGCACCCGGTTCTTGACGACCTTGCCTTCGGGAACGCGCTGGAAGAACAGCCGCGGCCCCACCCCGGTGGGATCGACGCAGGCGAACGCCGCACCCTGGCGGTCCGGCGGCATGGAGCGATCGAACTCCTCCCAGGAGGCGAACCCCTTCGGCGGCGGCGGGATGACGTAACCCAGCACCTCACACCAGAAGCGAGCGACGCGCTCGGGCTCCGCGCAGTCGAAGGTGACCTGGAACTGTTTGACCGACCCCATGCGCTCACCCTAGCCGCGGCTCACTCGACCGGGCGATACTCCTCCCGCGCGGCCCGCACCCGGGCGGCTTCCGCCTCGATGAACTCCTCGTCGTAGCGCTGGAAGATCCGCGCCGGGTTGCCGGCCACCAGGCAGCGGTCCGGGACGTCCTTGGCGACCAGCGACATCGGTTGCACCGTGACGAAATCGCCGATCGTGACGCCCGGCATGACCACCACCATGCTGCCGATGAAGCAGCCCTTGCCGATCCGCACCGGCTTGCGTTCGATCAGGTCGCTGCCCGGCCGGTTGTCCAGCATCATGTTCGCCAGCCAGCTGGAGTGCGTGAACACCAGCGTGCCCACCCCGATGCTGGTGTGCTCGCCGATCGTCAGGCCACCGCTGGCGTCCAGCGCCGCGCCCTCGCCGATCCAGCAGTGCTCGCCGATCTCCAGCCGCTCCGGGTCGATGATCTTCGCGCGCTCCCGGATGCGCGTGGTGTCCGGCAGGCCGAACAGGCGGGCGCGTTCGGAGTCGTTCAGGTACTGCCCGACCACCTCGGTCAGGATCCGCGGCCGCAACCGGTTGCTGCGCTCGTCGTCGAAGAACATCACCGGCCCGCCATCTTCGCCAGCACCCGCAGGTGCTCGGCCGCGCCCACGTCGAGCGCGAAGTTGTTGCGCACCAGCGCCTGCTGCCGGGCGGCCAGTGCCCGGCGCTTGCCCGGCTTGTCCAGCAGCTCGATCACGTTCGCCGCGACCGCCTCGGCGTCGTCGGGTTCGACGAGCAGGACGTTCCACCCGTTGCGCAGTTCGACGCCCGGGTAGTTGTCCTCGCCGACCGCCGCGGTGGTCGCCGTGCCGGCCGCCATCGCCTCCAGCGACGCCGTGCCGCAGCCGCCGTTGAGGTCGTGCGCCACGAGGTCCGCCGCCGCCAGGTAGGACGGCACGTCGTCCTTCGGCACCGCGCCGGTGACCACGAACGCGTCCGCGACGCCGAGTTCCCTGGCGCGCTTGAGGAACGCGTCGTGGTAGACCCGGCCGACCACCAGCACCCTGACGTCCGGGTGCCGCGCCAGGATCGCCGGCATCGCCTCGACCAGCGGCAGCCGGTTCCGCAGCGGGATGACGTGCCCGAGCGACACGATCAGCGGCCCGTCGACGCCGTGCTCGGCGCGGATGTCCTTGCGTGGCGCGGAATCCAGGTGGTCGGTGTCCACGGGGATCGGGAAGAACTCCGGATCGGTCACGCCGTACCGCCGCGCGCAGTAGTCCAGGCCCAGCTTGTCCAGGATGACGAACCGCGGCGCGATCCGGTTCAGGTTCGGCCGCACGAGTGCGGCGTCCAGCAGCCGGAACAGCCGGTCGTACCGGCGCCGTTCGCTGACCAGGAGCGTGTGGATGGTCAGCAGCGACGGCAGCCCCCGCCGCCGCGCGTACCGCCCGGCCAGCCAGGTGAGGTCGAAGAACTGGCCGTGCAGGTGCAGCGCGTCCGGACGGAACTCGTCCAGCAGGCGCCGCAACCGCCGCCGGGTCCGCAGGTGCGGTGTGACGAAGCTGAGGTCGAAGTCGATCGACCACCCGAGCCGCGGCATCCGCACCGCGGGCAGCCGCACGACGCGGTAGCCGTCACGCTCCTCGGTCTCCGGCGCGTCGGCGTAGGCCGCGGTGATCGCCAGCACCTCGTGCCCCTCGGCCGCGTACCGCTGGGCCAGCGACGCCGCCATGTGCGCGCTGCCGCCGACCCGGGGCGGGAAGAAGTTGTTGACCACGGCGATCCGCAGCGGCCGGTGCGCGCCCGCCGCGGCGCCGGGCGCGCTCACCGGTAGCTCTCGACGAGGTCGCGCATGCCCTGCTCGACGGAGATCTCCGGCGTCCAGCCGAGCACCTCGCGGGCGCGAGCGATGTCCGCGGCCCGGCGCGAGACCAGCACGTCGCGGGGGTTGAACTCGGGCTCGACGTCCACCCCGACGGCGTCGATGAGGATCTTCGCCAGCGCCGCGATCGAGGTGTCGATGCCGGTGCCGATGTTGACCGGCAGGTTCGCCGTCGCCGACTCCAGCGCCAGCACCACGGCCCGCGCGAGGTCGCTGACGTGCACGAAGTCCATCGACTGCGCGCCCCGGCCGTCGATCACCGGCGGCTTGCCCGCCCGCAGCCGCTGGATGAAGTGGTTGATCACCGACGTGTAGTACGCCTCGATCCGCTGCCCCGGCCCGTAGACGTTGAAGAACCGCAACGCGATCCAGGACAAGCCCTTCTGCCGCTGGTAGAACCGCAGCAGGTCCTCCCCCGCGCGCTTGCTGATGCAGTACGGCGTGAGCGGGTCGAGCCGGTCGTCCTCGTGCATCGGCAGCTTCTCCGGCTCGCCGTAGACCGAGGCCGACGACGCGAACACGACCCGGTCCACGCCCTCGTCCGCGGCGGCGGCGAACACGTTGTGGTTGCCGGTCATGTTGATGTCGATCGACTCGTGCGGGTCGGCGATGGACTTGTTGATCGACACCGTGGCGAAGTGGATGACGTGCGTGCACCCGCGCATCGCCTCGCGCACCGCGCCGCCGTAGCGGACGTCGGCCTCGACCAGTTCGACGCCGCCACCCGCCACGAACCCGGACACGCGGTCGCGGTCGCCGCGGGTCATGTTGTCGAAGATCCGCACCTCGTAGCCGCGCTCGCGCAGCAGCGGGACGGTGTGCGCGGCGATGAACCCGGCACCCCCGGTGAGCAGGACTCGCACTACAGCTCTCCTACGACTTCTCGGACGGATTCGATGACCCGCGCGACCTGCTCGTCGGTCAGATCGGCGTGCATGGGGAGGGCCAGGTGGCGGCGGAACAACTCCGCCGACACCGGGCACGGCTCCTGCGGCCCGTACACCGGCTGCAGGTGCGAGGCGTAGGTGCCGAACGTGCACTGGATGCCGCGGGCCCGCAGCTTCGCGATGGCTTCGTCGCGGCCGCGGTCGAGCCGCAGCAGGTACGCCTGCCACGGGTGCTCGCGGCCGGGCAGTTCCGCCGGCGTGGAGACGCCGGGCAGGCCGGCGAAGGCGTCCGAGTACCGCTTGGCGACCGCGCGCCGCGCCGCCAGCAGTCGCGGCAACCGGTCCAGCTGCACGCGCAGGATCGCGGCCTGGACGTCGGAGAGCCGGAAGTTCCAGCCGAGCTCGTCGAACTCCGGCACCGCGAGCGCCCCTTCGCGGGAGAGTGCGGGCGCGATGCCGTAGGTGTGCAGCTTGCGGGCGTGCTCGATCAGGTCCGCGCGGTCGGAGACCAGCGCGCCGCCCTCACCGGCGGTGATGCCCTTGCGGCCGTGGAAGGAGAACGCGGTCAGGTCGGCCAGGCTGCCCGCCGGGCGGCCGCGGTGGGTGGCGCCTGCCGCGCAGGCGGCGTCGGCGAACAGCCACAGCCCGTGCCGGTCGGCGATCGCCCGGTACTCGTCGTACTCGCCGGGCTGGCCGGCCACGTCCACCGGGATGATGCCGACCGTGCGGGGCGTGACGAGGGCTTCGACGGCGGCGGGGTCGGCCGCGAACGAGTCGGGCCGGACGTCGGCGAACACCGGGGTCGCGCCCGCCTGCACGACGGCGTGGCCGGTGGCCGGGAAGGTGTAGTCGCCGACGATCACCTCGTCGCCGGGCCGGACGCCGAGCACGCGCAGCCCGAGGAACAGGGCGGCGCCGCAGCTGCTGGTCGCCAGGGCGTGGGCGGTGCCGGTGGCGGCGGCGAGGCGCTCCTCGAACCGGCGGCAGGCGGGGCCGGCGCCGGCGAGCCAGCCCGACGCGAACACCTCGGCCACCGCGGCGAGCTCCTCCTCGCCGACCGTGGGACGGCCGAGCGGAACGGGTTCGGGCATCGGGCTCCTTCTCGTCGAGCGCGCAGTCTAAGCACGAGGCCCGTCACTCGATCGGGCGAACGCCCTGGTTGACGGCGTATACGCTGGGCGCGTGGTGAACCGGGTTGTCGTCGTCGGCGGCGGAATCATCGGCCTCGCGACCGCGTGGGAGCTGACCCGCCGCGGGTCCGCGGTGACCGTGCTGGAGAAGGAAGACCGGTGGGCCGCCCACCAGACCGGGCACAACTCCAACGTCGTGCACGCCGGGCTGTACTACCGGCCGGGCTCGGCGAAGGCGCGGATGTCCGTGGCGGGCAACCGGTCCATTGTGGAATTCGCCCGGGAGCACGGGGTGCCGGTCGAAGTGTGCGGCAAGCTCGTGGTGGCGACCAGCGACGCCGAACTGCCCGCGCTGGGCGTGCTCGCGCAGCGGGCCGAGGCCAACGGCGTGCCGGCGAAGCTGATCAGCGCGGCGGAGGCGCGCGAGTACGAGCCCGAGGTCTCCTGCGTGCGGGCGCTGCGGGTGGAGTCGACGGCGATCATCGACTTCCCGCGGGTGTGCACCGCGCTGGTCCGGCTGCTCACCGAGCACGGCGCCGACCTGCGGCTGGGCACGGCGGCCCGTGGCATCCGGCCGGGTTCGGCGGCGAACGTGGAGGTCGCCACCGGGGACGAGGTGCTGCGCGCGGACGCGCTGGTCAACTGCGCGGGCCTGCAGTCCGACCGGGTCGCGGAGCTGGCCGGGCTGCGCCCGAGCGCGCGGATCGTCCCGTTCCGCGGCGAGTACTACGAGCTGACGCCGCAGCGGCGGCACCTGGTGCGCGGGCTGATCTACCCGGTGCCCGACCCCGCGCTGCCGTTCCTGGGCGTGCACCTGACGCGGATGCTCGACGGCAGCGTCCACGCCGGGCCGAACGCGGTGCTGGCGCTGCGGCGGGAGGGCTACCGGTGGCGCGACGTGTCGCCGTCGGACCTCGCCGACGTGGCCCGTTTCCCCGGCTCGTGGCGGCTGGCGCGGAAGTGGGCGTACCCGACCGGGCTGGAGGAGGTGCGGCGGTCGCTGTCGAAGCGCCGGTTCGCGGCCAGCCTCGCGCGGCTGGTCCCGGCGGTCGGCCCGGACGACATCGTCGGGGCCGGCTCCGGCGTGCGGGCCCAGGCGCTGCGCCCGGACGGCTCACTGGTGGACGACTTCCTCATCGAGACCGCGCCGCACCAGGTGCACGTGCTGAACGCCCCGTCCCCGGCGGCGACGAGCGCACTGGAGATCGCGAAGTACGTGGCCGACCAGGTCGGTTGAGCAGCCCCTGCCAGGATGATCGGATGACCGACAGACCTGGCGCCACGCGGCGCACCAGAGGCATCCCGTGGTGGGTGTTCGTCCTCTCGCTCGTGCTCGCCGCCGGCGCCGGCGTCGGGATCGGCGCGCTCCTGTGGGCGGGCGACTCGCCCGCGGACCGGATGGCCAAGGAGGCGCACGACCGCTGCGTCCACGAGATCACCGTGAACTTCACCGGGCGGAACCCGGACCCGGCGATGACGGCGGCCGCGGACCGGCTGCGCGGCGACGCCCGGTTCGCGAGCGTCCGCACCCGGACCCAGCAGGAGACGTGGGCGGAGTTCCAGCGGACCTTCGCCGACCGGCCGGACCTGCTGGACAAGGCCCGGCCGGAGGCGCTGCCCGCGTCCCTGATCCTGATGACGCGCGCGGACACCACCGCCGAGCAGGTGGCCCCGGCGGTTCGGCAGCAGTTCCCGGACGCCGAGGTCCTGGCGACGGGCTCCTGCGCGCCCTAGCGCTGCGGCAGGTGCTTGGCGACCACCGGCGCCGCGCGCTCGGCCACCACGCAGGACTTGGTCTCGTCGCCCAGGTTCTGGCCCGTGAGCACGACGAACTCCGTCTCGCCGAGCTTCACGGCCAGGTTGCACAGCCAGTCGCCCATGATCGAGGAGTAGTGCTGCCAGGTGATGCCGCCCAGCTGCTTCTCCCCGACCGGCTGCGCGGCGAAGTACTCCTCCATCGTCTGGTCGGTGCCGTAGTAGGCCTGCAGCGAGTCGTCGAGGCCCGCGTCCGGGTCCAGCGACCGCCAGTCGCAGCCCGGCGGCACCCGTTGCCTGGGCTGCGCGGGGATCGGGGTGCCCGGACCGAGCCCCAGCTCGGCGGCCTCGTCGGTGGTCAGCAGCGTGCACGGGTCGGTCGAGCTGGCCGGCGCCACCGTGATCCGCCCGGGAGCCGGCTGCGGTGTCCCGCTGACCGTGGTCGTGCACGCACCGGCCAGGCCGGCCGCGGCCACCACCGCGGCGATCCGCCACCTCACTGAAAGCCTCCCCTGCGCAGGTTTAACCGCTCGGTAACTCGCGGCGTCATCGGTTTTCCCACGCCGAACCTAGCCTGGCCACCGCTGCCGGGAGAGGGGAACGCCGCGATGACAGCCGATCCGTTCGAGATCACCCTGCCGGTCCAGACCGGGATCGGTGTGGTCGCGCCGTTCGACTTCGCCCTCGACCGCGAGCTGTGGCGCTGGGTGCCCGACCACGCGTGCCTGCACACCACGCGCCTGCCCTACCTGCCCGAGCCGGTGACCGTGCAGCTCGCCGAGGCGCTGGCCAACCCGCACGGCGTCCGCCGCGCCACCACCGACCTGCTCGTCCCGGAACCCGAGGTCGTCGCCTACTCGTGCACGTCCGGCAGCTTCGTCGGCGGCGCCGCGGGTGAGGCCGCGCTGGTCGCGGCGATGCTCGACGCCGGCGCGCCGCGCGCAATCACCACCTCCGGCGCGATGGTCGCCGCGCTGGAGACGCTGGGCGCGCGCCGGGTCGCCGTCGTCACGCCCTACGTGGACGCGGTGACGGACCGGCTGGTGTCGTTCCTCGCCGAGTACGGGATCACCACCACCGCGAGCGTCGGGCTCGGCATGCTCGGCGAGATCTGGAAGACGACCTACGCCCACGTGCTCGCCGGGGTCGCCGAACTGGACACCACCGGCGCCGACGCGTTGTTCGTGAGCTGCACGAACGTGCCCACCTACGACGTGATCGAGCCGCTGCGGCAGCGCCTGGGCATCCCCGTGCTGACCGCGAACCAGGTGACCATGTGGTCGGCTCTGCGTGCCGCCGGCGTGCCCGTCGGGTGGGACCTGGGCGCGCCGGCCCGGCTGCCGACCGGGTAGGGCGAAACCCGCTGGTCGGGCTCGTTACGCTGGAGCGCATCCGTACCGGCTCGTACCTGGAGTACTGATGCACGACCCCCGCCAGCTGCTCGACCCCGAGGTGGACGCGGCCGCCAAGCTGCGCCGCCGCGGGTATGTGCTCGACACCGACCACCTGGGCAAGCTGGTGAGCAGGCGGTCCTCCGTCATCAGCGAGGGCGACCAGGCGCGGGCCGAGTCGAAGAAGGCCGCGGCCGAGGTCGGCGCCGCCGCCAAGCGCGGTGAGGACGTCACCGAGCTGCGCGAGCGCGCCCGCGAGCTGAAGAACCGGATCGCCCGGCTCGAGGAGGAGCAGCGGGAGGTCGAGGCGGAGCTGCACGAGTTCCTGCTCGGCATCCCGAACATCCCGCTCGACGAGATCCCGGACGGCGCGACCGAGGAGTTCGCCGAAGAGGTGCGCCGCGTCGGCACGCCACCGGAGTTCGACTTCGCGCCGCTGGACCACGTGGACCTCGGCGAGCGCGCCGGCATCCTCGACCTGGGCCGCGCGACCAAGCTGTCCGGCCCGCGGTTCGCGGTGTTCAAGGGCGCCGGATCGCGTCTGCAGCGCGCGCTGGCGCAGTTCTTCCTCGACGTGCACACCGGCGAGCACGGCTACACCGAGTTCAGCCTGCCCGCGCTGGTCACCCGGCAGACGATGACCGGCACCGGTCAGCTGCCGAAGTTCGAGGAGGACCTGTTCCGCACCGGCGTGGCCGACCGGGAGCTGTTCCTCATCCCGACCGCCGAGGTGCCGCTGGTCAACCTGCACGCGGGCGAGATCCTGCAGCTGGAGGACCTGCCGCTGCGCTACACCGCGCACACCCCGTGCTTCCGCTCGGAGGCCGGCTCGTACGGCAAGGACACCCGCGGGCTGATCCGGCAGCACGAGTTCTCGAAGGTCGAGCTGGTGCAGTTCGTCGAGGAGGAGCGTTCGCGCGAGGCGCTGGACGAGATCCTGTCGCACGCCGAGGCGCCGCTGCGGAAGCTCGGCCTGCCGTACCGGGTGATCAAGCTCGCGGCCGGGGACACCGGGTTCTCCGCGCAGATCACCTTCGACGTCGAGGTGTGGCTGCCCAGCCAGGGCACCTACCGGGAGATTTCGAGCGCGTCGGACACCGGCACGTTCCAGGCCCGGCGGGCGAACATCCGCGGCAAGGGCAAGGACGGCAAGCGGGCGCAGATCGCGACGCTGAACGCGTCCGGGCTGCCGATCGGGCGGACGCTGGTGGCGGTGCTGGAGAACAACCAGCAGGCCGACGGCTCGATCCGGATCCCCGAGGCGCTGGTGCCCTACACCGGGTTCGCGGTCATCAACCCGGACGGCAGCACGGCCTAGAGGAGCCTCGCCGTCTCGTCGCGGAGGCGGCGGGGCAGGTCGAGGGCGACCAGCCGGCCCAAGCCGTGCGTCGCTCCGGTGATGACCGCGATGGGCCGCTCGTCCCTGGTTTCTCCCGTCGGATATCTCAGGTGCTCGGCCGGCTCGGCCCGGTCCGGCAGGCCGTGCTCGCGGGAGAACTCGGCCTGGCCGCGCGATCGGTCACCCCGGCGGGGCATCGGGCCCTCGCGGCCGGAACCGCCGCCGGGAACGAAATCCTGTCCAGGATCCTCGGTCGCCTCGATCCGGATGACCTGTCCACACTGGACGCTCTACTGCGGGTCGTCGAAGTGGCGGCCACCGACGCGCGGGGGACCCTCACGTGAGTGATCCCCGATGGTGTCAGTTTCGCACCCCCACCGAGCCGTCTACATCCATGACGGCTCGACAACGGGGAAGGAGCAAGCCATGACTGGCACCATGCGACCGGAAGAGCTCATGGAAAACGCGGTGGTGGACTCGCACGGCCGCAAGATCGGGAAGGTCGGCACGGTCTACGTCGCCGACGACACGCAGGAACCGGAGTGGGTCACGGTCCGCACCGGGATGTTCGGGCACAAGGAGAGCTTCGTGCCGCTCCAGGGCGCCACGATGGACCGGGACGGCCTGCACGTGCGCGTCACCAAGGAAAAGGTGTCCGAGGCGCCGCAGACCGACGGTGACCGGCACCTGTCCGAACAGGAATCCGCCGAGCTGTACCGCTTCTACGACATGCCGGCGCCGCGCGGCAGCCAGGAGAACCGCGGCGGCCGCACCCGGCCGCAGCCGGGCAAGCGCGGCACGGCGGGTGAGTCGATGACCCGCTCGGAGGAGCGGCTCAACGTCGGCACCGAGCGCGTCGAGACCGGCCGGGTCCGGCTGCGCAAGTACACCGTCACCGAGGAGCAGCAGGTCAAGGTGCCGGTGACGCACGAGGAGGTCCGGCTGGAACGCGAGCCGATCACCGGCGGCGACCGCACCGGCGCGCGCATCGCCGACGAGGAGCAGGAGATCACCCTGCACGAGGAGCGGCCGAAGGTCGAGAAGGAGACCGTGCCGGTGGAGAAGGTGCGGCTGGCCAAGGAAACCGTGCGTGACGAGGAGACCGTGTCCGGCCAGGTGCGCAAGGAGCGCATCGAGATGGAGGACGACACCAAGCGGCGCAAGAACCGCTGACCCGGGCTGGGTTCCCCGGTGCCGCGCATCCCGTGCGCGGCACCGGGGCTTCCGCTACGGGAACGCGCGCGAGCCGGAGCTGTTCACCGGGGTTGACCTCGCGGCGCTGAACCCCGTGCCGGTCAGCCCCGCACGAACCGGGCGATGATGCGGCCCAGCTCCTCGCCCTGGTCCTCCTGCAGGAAGTGGCCCGCGTTCTCCAGCGTCCGGTGGTCCTGACCGGCCGCGCCCTTCAGCTCGCGTTGCAGGACCGCGGCCGCCGGGCCGGTGATGGGGTCGCTGTCCCCGAACGCGCACAGGACCGGGGTGTCCAGTTCGGACAGCACGGACCAGGCGCGGCGGTTCGCCTCGCTCGCCGGGTCGTCCGGTGTGGTCGGGACCAGTCCGGGCATCGCGCGCGGGCCGGCCTTGTACATCTCGTTGGGGAAGGGCGCGTCGTAGGCGGCGCGTTCCGCGTCGCTCAGCTTGGTGCGGCAGCCGGACTGCACGAACCGGCCGATGTCGAGCACCGGCGCCTTCTGCACGGCGTTGCGGAAGGCGAGCCACTCGTCCGGCATCGCCTGGTCGCCGGTCGGCAGGAGCGTGTTGGCCGCGACCACGCGTGCGAACCGGTCCGGGTTCTCGGCGACGACCCGCAGCCCGATCAGGCCGCCCCAGTCCTGGCCGACCAGCGTGACGTTCCGCAGGTCGAGGGCGTCGAACGCGAACGAGCGGATCCACTCGACGTGCCGCGCGTAGGTGTGGTCGGCGACGTCGACCGGTTTGTCGGAGCGGCCGAAGCCGATCAGGTCGGGCGCGATCGCCCTGATCCCGGCCTCGGCCAGGATCGGCAGCACCTTGCGGTAGAGGAACGACCAGCTCGGCTCGCCGTGCAGGAGCAGCACGACGGGACCGTCGAACGGGCCGGCCTCCACGTAGGAGATCCGGACGATGCCGTCCTGCTCGTTCTCCAGGTCGCAGTACAGCGGTGGGTAGTCGAAGTCGGGGAGGTCGGTGAACCGGTCTTCGGGAGTCCTCAGCAGGCACACACCACCCACCCTAGGGGCTTCGCGTCAGCTGATCGAGACCGCGACGACGAGACCCAGCGCCAGGTGCGCGGCCGCGACCACGATGCTGGCCGGCGCGAACACCTCGCTCTGGATGGTCCCCTTCACGTCGATCCGGGTCGACCACTCCAGCAGCCGCACCGCCAGGACCTGCACCACGATCCCGAGCAGGCCGTAGACCAGCGAGGTGATCAGGCCCTCGGTGAGGTCGCTGGCCGAGTTGAAGATCGCGATCACCACGATGAACGCCATCGACAGCATCCCGGACGCCGTGACGATCACCGCGTTCGGCAGGCCGCGGCGCACCAGGTCGGACAGCTTGCCGGGGGTCGTCCAGTCGATCGCGTAGAACCCGACCAGCATCAGCAGCAGCCCGATGACGCCGTACAGCAGGATCGCACCGATCCCGCGCACGAGATCGGAACCGAACGTCTCGGCCAGCGCGAGGGTGTGGGTCACGGGGTCTCCCAGTCAGATGGTGTGGCAGTCAGATGGTGTGGATGCTCGGGTGGTTTATCACGATTGCGGGATGCGGTGTGGGACGAACGCGGCACCGTCGTCGGTGACCAGGCCGGCCGTCTCCCGGATGCCCAGGCCGGCCGAGGTGTCGCCGACCACCCACGCGCCCAGCGCCGGGCGGAACCCGTCGAACTCGGGCAGCGGGTCGAACGCCTGGTAGACGTAGCCCTCGGCGCCGTAGACGCCGCCGGTCTCGGTCTCGTAGCCGGGCGCCACGATCTGCACGTTCGCGCCCTCGCGGCCCAGCTTGGGCTTGCGCACGTACTCGGTGAGGATGCCGGGCTGGTCGACGAACGCGGGCAGCAGGTTCGGGTGGCCCGGGTAGTTCTCCCACAGGATCGCCAGCAGCGTCTTGTTGGAGAGCAGCATCTTCCACAGCGGTTCGATCCACAGGGTCCGCGGCAGCGACTCGGCGGCGAAGCGGCCGAACTCCTCGTCCACCACCCACTCCCACGGGTACAGCTTGACCACGGTGTTCATCGGCGCCTCTTCGAGGTCGACGAACCGCTTGAGCACCGGGTCCCAGCCGATCTCCTCGATCGCCAGCCCGACGGTGTCCAGGCCGGCCTCGGCCGCGGTCTCCTGCAGGTAGGAGGTGGTGATGTGGTCCTCGCCGGTGGGGTCGGCGCTGGACCAGGTGAAGTACAGCTCGTTGCTGGGCAGCTGGCCGCGGATCTCCTGCCAGCGCTCGACGAGCCGCTCGTGCACCGAGTTCCACTGGTCGTCGTCCGGGAAGACCTCGGTCTTCCAGTGCCACTGCAGCACCGACGCCTCCAGCAGGGACGTCGGCGTGTCGGCGTTGTACTCCAGCAGCTTCGCCGGGCCGCGGCCGTCGTAGCGCAGGTCGAAGCGGCCGTAGACGTGCGGGTCGCGGCGCTTCCACGACTCCGCGATGTGCGGCCACACCCACTCCGGGATGCCGAACTCGCGGTAGCGCTCGGTCAGCACGACGTTGTCGACGGCTTCCAGGCACATCGAGTGCAGCAGCTCGACGTCGGCTTCCAGGCTGAGCACCTCGTCCATCTCCAGGACGTAGTGCACCGACTCGTCCCAGTACGGCCGGTCCTGCCCGGAGCCGTAGCGGGCCGGGGTGCCGAACACCAGCCCCTGTTCTTCGACGATGCGCTGCCAGTCCCGCCGCGGCTCGGCGGTCCCCCTCCGCACCCTAGGATCCCCCGCTCTTGCCGTCGCCGCCGCTGCTCTTGCTGCTGATGCCGAAGCCGCCGCGCTGCACGGTCTTGCCCGACTGGGTCTTGACCGTGGTGTTGCCGGACGGCGCCGTGTAGGTGCCGCCGCGCACGGGCTGGCCGACCGTGCCGGAGCCGCCGTAGTTGTAGCGGTACTGGCTGTACCCACCGCCGGGCAGCGGGATGAACCAGAACCCGGTGGCCGAGTTGTAGTACCCGCCGTGGCTGGTGGCGTAGTTGTCGTCGCAGTACTCGTCGGGCTGGACCGTGCCGTTGCCGTCGGTGCAGACCGCGCTCACCTCGTCACTGGTGCCCGCGATGTACCAGGTCGCGACGACGGCGACCAGGCCGACGGTGACGCCGCTGCCGATCAGCACCTTGCGGCGGGTGGCGGCCTTCTGCTCCGCCTGGGCGCGCGCCTGTTCGGCGGCGGCCTCCTGGCGGGCCTGTTCCTCCAGCGCCTGCCGCCGGGCGCGTTGCTCGGCCAGCGTCGGCTCGCGCCGTTTGGCCGACGACGGGTCCTGGAACCGCATCGAGCCACGCGGTGGCTGTTCTTCCGGGGGCCGCTGGCCGCCCGCACCGTCTTCTGTCATCGCGCTCACCCTAACCACCCGAGGGGTGTCTCGTCCTGCGGACGCAGGCATTATGGGACGCGATGCTCGGAGATGGAGTGGAAAAGACCACGCTGCGCACCCGCTTGGTGATGGCGGGTGTGTTTCTGGGCGCCATCCTGGCGTTGTCGCTGAGCGTCGCGTTCTCGTGGGGAGGCGCCGTCAGCGGCGGCGGCGAGGTCGAGGAGTCCCCCGAGGCGAAGGCCGCGTTCGCCGCGCCGCCCGGCAGCTGCGTCACCTGGACGATGCCGGACGTGTCGGACATCCACATCGTGCCGTGCACCCAGCCGCACCTGTACGAGGTGACCGGCGTGGTGAACATCGGCGACAAGTACCCGCCGAACGCGCCGGCGCCGACGGTCGACCAGTGGCGGGACATCGCGCTGGAGCGCTGCACCGCGGGTGTGGAGACCTACCTGAACGAGGAGCTGGACCCGTTCGGCCGGTTCACGGTCAGCGCGCTGCGGCCGGGCAACGACGAATGGGCGGACGGTGACCGCGAGATGCGCTGCGTGCTGCAGTGGGCCGCGCCCGGCGGCAAGCTGGAGCCGATCGTCGGCAACGCGGCCGGCCAGTCGCAGTCGGCGGTGTGGGAACCGGGCACGTGCCTCGCGCTGGTGGACAAGACGGTCGGCAACCCGATCGACTGCGCGCAGCCGCACTCCTACGAGATCGTCGCCACGCTGGACCTGAAGACGAAGTTCCCGAACGGCTACCCGTCGCAGAACGACCAGAAGATCTGGCTGGACACCGAGTGCAACAAGGCGGTCCAGGACTACGCGGGCCAGGTCGACCTCGCCGCGCAGAAGCTGATCCTCACCTGGGACATCCGGGAGCAGGAGAGCTGGGACGCCGGGTCGACCCTGGTGAACTGCAAGGTCGGCGCCAAGCTGGCGGACAACAGCGGCCTCGCGCCGGTCACGGGCAGCATCCGCAAGGCGGCCCCGCCCGCCGCGCCCCCGTCGAGCCCGGGCAGGTAGCCGCGTGCCGGTGGAGATGTCGAAGGCCCGGTTCGAGGAACTGGTCGCCGACGGGCTGGACGAGGTGCCGGAGGAACTGGCCGGCGCGATGGACAACGTGGTCGTGCTGGTGGAGGACCACAACGACGAGGCGCCGGACATCCTCGGCCTCTACCACGGCGTGGCGCTGACCGAGCGGACCAGCGACTACGGCGGCGTGCTGCCCGACCGGATCTCGATCTACCGGACGCCGATCCTGGCCATGTGCGACTCGGAGGAACAGGTGGTGGAGGAGGTGCTGATCACGGTGGTGCACGAAATCGCACACCACTTCGGCATCGACGACAGCCGCCTGCACGAACTCGGCTGGGGCTAACGCCCCCTCGGCAGAGGTGACCCAACAGGGTGGGCCTCGCTCGCGTTCTCCCCGTCGCATGGCTGCCACCGAGCGCCGAAAACAGGCCCTGTCCAGGGCGCGCAGCGTTCACTTCACCCTGGACAGGGCCTGTTTTCGGTGCTTCCCTGCGGCCGGGCCACGGGGAGAACGCGAGCCCAGGCCCACCCGCACCCAGCGCAACAGGCAAAACCAAGCCGACACCCCCGGCGACCCGGCCCCTCCTCCCCAGAGCTTGCCCGCCGGCGAGGCTCTTTTTCTTTCACCCTCCGGTAAGCACCCCCCAGATCAGCTCGACTGATCGCCACCCTCCGTGGCAGCATTCGGAAGCACAGGGCAATCGAAGCGCCACCGAGGGTGATCATGAAGGACAGATGCCGGACCGACGGCTGAGCTGGCTCCTGGCGGCCAACGCGGTGGGCAACCTCGCCGACGGGATCGGCAAGGTCGCCTTTCCGCTGCTGGCCGCGACCCTCACGCGCGACCCCGTGCAGATCGGCGCGTTGTCCGCGACCCAGTTCCTGCCGTGGCTGCTCTTCGGCGTGTTCGCGGGCACCCTCGCCGACCGCGTGGACCGCAAGCGCGCCGTGCTGCTCGCCAACGTCGCGCGTGCGGTGGTCGTCGGGCTGACCGCTCTGCTCGTGCACACCGGGTCGCTGTCGATCTGGCTCGTCTACGTCGCCGCGTTGCTGCTGGGCGCGGCCGAGACCGTGGCGGAGAGCGCCGGCAACGCGATGATCCCGGCGCTGGCCCGGCCGGACCAGCTGGAGAGCGCGAACAGCAAGTTCCAGGCCGCCGAGATCCTCGGCCAGACCTTCCTGGGCGGCCCCGTCGGCAGCCTCACCTTCGCGGTGTTCGCCGCGTTCCCGTTCCTGCTGAACTCCGCCGGGTTCGCGATCGCCGCGGCGCTGCTCATCGGCCTGGCCGGCAGTTACCGGCCGAAGGCGCCGGCGGAACCGACCCGGCTGCGCACCGACCTGGTCGACGGGTTCAAGTGGCTGATCCACCACCCGCTGCTGTGCCGGCTGGTGATCATCGCCGGCCTGATCAGCTTCACCAGCGAGCTGGCCCAGGCCCAGCTCGTCCTGTACGCGCTGGAGGATCTCGGGCTGAGCGAGGCCGCGTTCGGGCTGTTCACGTTCGTCGGCGGCATCGGCGGGCTGATCGGTGCCGCGGTCGCGCCACGGCTGGTGCGGCGCGCCGGGCGGCGGCCGGTGCTGGTGGCCGGCATCTTCACCGCCGGCGTCGGGTTCGGCGCGATGGGCCTGGTCTCCCAGCCGGTCGCCTCCGCGGCCCTGTTCGGCCTGTTCGCGGCGGCCGTCGTGGCGGTGAACGTGGTGCTGGCGACCGCCCGCCACACCCTGGTGCCCAGCGAGCTGCTCGGCCGGGTCCTCGGCGTGTGGCGGACGGTCGTGTGGGGCGCGATCCCGCTAGGCGCGTTGGCCGGCGGCGCGCTGACGCACCTGCTGGGCAGCGCGAGCGCCACCTTCGCGGTGTCCGGCGGCGCCCAGATCGTGCTGGCCGCCCTCGCCGCGCTGATGCTGTGGCGGTTTTCGATGGACCACGAGCCGGTCAGCTCTTCCTGAGCAGGAACCGCTGCACCTTGCCGCTCGGGGTCTTCGGCAGCTCGTCCACGAAGTGCACCTGACGCGGGTAGGCGTGCGCGGCGAACTTCGTCTTCACCAGCTGCTGCAGCTCCGCCACCAGCGCCTCGCCCGGCTCGGCACCCGGCCGGAGCACGACGAACGCCGCCAGCACCTCGCCGCGCAGCTCGTCCGGCAGGCCGACCACCGCCGCTTCGGCGACGGCGTCGTGCTGCAGCAGCACGCTCTCCACCTCGAACGGCCCGATCCGGTACCCGGCCATGAGGATGACGTCGTCGTCCCGCGAGGCGAAGGTGAAGTAGCCGTCCGGGGACTTCGTGGCGACGTCGCCGGTCAGGTACCAGCGGCCGTCGGCGGAGAACCGCTCCGCCGTGCGGTCCGGCGCGTCGCGGTAGCCGGTGAACCACATCAGCGGGCTGCCCGCCAGGTCGACGGCCGCCCGCGCCTGCTCGCCGGGCGGCGCGACCTCGTCGGCGTCGGGGCGCAGCACCTCGGCCCGCCAGCCGGGCAGCGCGCGGCCCATCGACCCGGGCCGCAGCTCGCCCCGGATGTCCGGGTGCCATCCGTTCGCGATCACCATGCCCAGCTCGGTCTGGCCGTAGTGGTCCAGGATCGGCACCCCGAACACCTTTTCGGCCCATTCGTTGACGTCCGGGTTGAGCGGCTCGCCCGCCGACGAGCAGTGCCGCAGCCGCAACCGGTCCGGCACCGGCACGTCCGCGTTGCGCAGCGCCCGGTAGACCGTCGGGCCCGCGGTGAAGTTCGTGACGCCGAACCGCTCCAGCACCGAATAGGTCAGCTCCGGGGAGAACCCGGCGTGCAGCAACAGGCTGCGCTGCCCGAGCGCGAGCGGGCCGATGACGGCGTAGTAGAGCCCGTAGGCCCAGCCCGGGTCGGCGGCGTTCCAGAACACGTCCTCGGGCCGGTGGTCCAGGCCGTACTCCTGGTACATGCGGAACGCGGCGATCGCCGTGGCCGGGATCGGCACGCCCTTCGGCGCACCGGTCGTGCCGGACGTGTACAGCTCGACGATCGTCCCGTCGCCGCCCACGGCCACCGGCTCCGGCTGCGGTTCAGCGCGCAGCAGGTCGGCGAAGGCCAGGTCGTCGCCGCTCGCCTCACCGGTGACGATCACCCGCCGCTCACCGGGGACCTGGTCGAGCTTGGCGCGCTGCGACGGGTCGGCGACGACCGCCTTCACGCCGCCGACGCGGGTTTCGATCGCGGGCGGCGCGAACGCGGTGAACAGCGGCACCTGCACCGCGCCGAGCCGCCAGATCCCGAGCACGGCGACGACGAACTCGGCCGACTTCGCCATCAGCGTCGCCACCCGGTCGCCGCGGCCGACACCCAGCCCGGCCAGCGCCGCGGCGAAGCGCGCGGAGGCGTCCCGCAGCTCGCCGAACGTGACGTCGCGGCTGGTCAGGTCGGGTTCGATGACCGTGCAGGCCACGTCGCCGGCCGGGTGGTCGTCACACAGCAGCCGCGCCACGCAGGCGTCCGGGCGGTCGTAAGGGGACGTCGGTGTCATGGTCCCGATGGTCGTCGCCGCGCCCGGCGCGTGCCACCCCCGGATGGGGATCGCTCCGCATCTGGTGCCCGGTGCCCGTTCGGTGCTGGAATGTCCTATGCGGATCAGCGATGCCGAAGAGCCGCTGGCGGCCCGGCGCCGCCTGGTGCTGGCGGGTGTCGCCGGGTTCGTGGTCGGTGCGGGCATGATCGGCTTGCTGTGGGCGTCCACCACGGCGGTGAGCGGCCCGACCGCGGACGCGAAGGCCGCGTGCGCCGCGCTGTCCAGGGCCCAGCCGCTGCCGGAGGGCCGCGTGGGCCGGGGCACGCTCGAACCGGGCGTGCTGCAGCACATCATGGCGGCCGACGCGCTCGCGTCCGCGGCCGCGGAGGTCAGCTCGACCTACGACGACCTCGCCGACCACATCGACGGCGTCCGGCGGATGGCGCTGAGCCTCAACTTCGCCGACCCGAACGGCCGGCGGCACCTGGCGCAGGCCCGCGAAATCTGCGACACGATCTAGCTACTCGCCGCCACTGCCCTTCTGGATGGTCCGGACGGTGAGCTGGTCGCCGGGGATCTTGTCGCTCGCGCAGCCCGTGGTGGGCAGCTCGACGAACATCGACGCCGTCTCCTGCGGCGGGTAGATCCGCAGGCCGCGCACCGGCTGCGGCTGGCAGGTCACCGTGTCGTAGTTCTGCACGTTGACGAACCCGATCTCGGCGTAGGCGGTGTCGCCCTTGTTCAGCGTGAACGCGCCGCCCTTCTCGCCCTGCCGGACCGCCGCGGGGCCCACCTGGTGCCCGTCCTCCCCGGCGACGTACGAGACGCCCGGGAAGCCCTGGATCACGCACGGGTGGTCACTCACATTGGTGAAGATCAGCGGCCGGTAGACGGTGCCGGCGCCGGCGTCGCCGTGCCCGAGGGTCAGCTTGAGGTCGCTGGACTTGCACAGCGTCTCGCCGGTCTTGGTGCTGGTCGCCGCGTCCGGTTCGGCCGTCGTGGCGGACGTGGACGGGCTGCTCGAGGTGGTGGTCTCGGACGTCGTCGGCGCGGCCGGCTCGGGCTGCGCGTTCTCCGTTCCCGCGGTCCCGCAGCCGGCCAGCGCGGCCGCCAGCGCCGCCGTCGCCACACCCAGTCCGATGCGCGGTGAACTGATTCGAACCACGATCTTTCCCCTCCCTGTGCCGATCGGAGCACTACCCGGGAGACGTGTGGTCCACACGCCTGGTTGCGCCGCGTCACGCGATTTTCCGACCATCCGCCGCAACATGCGGTGAAACTACAACAAGGCGCCCTCGACGACCGGTCGAAACGTCCCCTACATGGGCAAACCGACCCAGTTCAGGCACTGCCAGCCACCGTCGGCGGCGGCCTCCAGCTCGATGATGCCGGTGTTCGGGATCAGGCCCTGATCGGCCAGCTCGGGCCGCACATTCGGGGCCAGCCACTCGGCGCCGAGCCGGATCAGCCCGCCGTGCGAGACCAGCACCACGACACCGTCCGATCGGGTGAAGTCGTGACGCTGCGCGAGACCGGCGATCGCACCGGCGAACCGGTCCCGGGCCTGCTCCCCGGTCTCCCCACCGGGCATCGGGACGTGCAGCTCGCCGCGGGTCCAGTGGCTCACCACGGTCAGGTACTGCTCGATGGCCGCCCGGTCGCTGCGGCCCTCCAGGTCGCCGACCACGATCTCGTGCACGCCCTCGACCCGCTCCACCGCCATGCCCAGCGCCTGCGCGAGCGGGACGGCCGTCTGCTGCGCACGGGTGGCGTGCGAGGCGTAGACGCCCTCCACCGGCTCGGTCGCGAGCTTCTCGGCCAGCTGCCGCGCCTGCTCGTGGCCCAGCTCGGTGAGCGGCGGGCCGGGCAGGGCGGTGTCCAGCTTCTTGGCGACGTTGGCCGCGGTCTGCCCGTGCCGCACCAGGTACAGCTTCATGCCTGCTCCCCTCTCTGCACCGCGGCGACCCAGCCGGCGGCGTCGGTGAAATCCTCGTTGCGGGCGGCCGGTTCGACGGTGGCCCGCACGCCGTCGGCGCGGGCGAACGAGCCGAGGAACCGGACGTCGCGGCAGCGGCGGCGCAGCGCGGCGAGCGCGTCGGCGATGCGCGGCTCGGCCACGTGGCCCTCGAAGTCGATGAAGAACCGGTACTCGCCGAAGTTCTGCTTGTTCGGCCGGGCGTCCAGGCGGGTCAGGTTGATGCCGCGGGTCGCGAGTTCGGTGAGCAGCTCGGCGAGCGCGCCGGTGCGGTTGGCGGCCGCGGCGACCAGCGACGTGCGGTCGGCGCCCGTCGGCTCCGGCAGCACCACCGGGGGCCGGCGCATCAGCAGGAACCGCGTGCGGGCGTCCCGGACGTCGGCCACCTCGGTCGCCAGCACCTTGAGCGGGTAGTGCTCGACGGCGACCGGCGCGGTCACGGCGGCGTCGAACTCCCCGGCCTGCACGGCGACCGCGGCCGCCGCGGTCGATCCGGCCGCCACCGCGCGGGCGCCGGGCAGGTTGTCGGCCAGCCACTGGCGAACCTGCGCGAGCGCGTGCGGATGGCTCGCCACGGTACGGATTTCGCCGACGTCGTCGCGCGTGAGGACGCTGAAGTGCACTGGTAGCAAGGCTTCCGCGACACCGATCAGCGGCTCGCCGACGGCGAGGCTGTCCAGCGTCGCGGGAACCGCGCCCTCGACGGAGTTTTCCACCGGCACGCACGCCGCGTCCGCCTCGCCCCGGCGCACCGCGTCGAGCGCGTGCGGGATCGTGTCGGCGGGGACGAGTTCGTCCTCCGCCGTGGTGAACGTGCGGGCGGCCTGCTCGGTGAACGTCCCGACCGGCCCGAAATATGCGATCCGTGACACGCCGACAGGCTACGCACCGCGCCCGCTGCTGGTCTGTTCAGGCGTTCGAGTGCGCCGCCTGGTTACGTGGGGTCGCGTTTTTTGGCATGGTGTAGGGGTGACTGCCGAATCGGGCACCCAACCCACCGGCAAGCGAACGGAGGACCAGGTCGCACCCGCAACTCCCGCCCTGGTGCTGTGTGCCGTCGACGAACCACTCGCCAGCGCGTGGCGATCCGTTGTGGACACCATGACCGGCTCGGTGCGCGTGCACCGGGGTTCGGTGCTGGACGTGGTCGCCGACGCCGTGGTCAGCCCGGCGAACTCGTTCGGCTGGATGCGCGGCGGGATCGACGCGGTCTACGCGCGCGCGTTCCCGAACGTCGAGCAGAACGTCCGCAGCACGATCCTCGCCTACCACGGCGGTGAACTGCCGGTGGGCAGCGCGGTCGTGGTGCCGACCGGCGAACCCGCGCCGGCGTGGCTGATCAGCGCGCCGACGATGCGGGAACCCGGCGAGCGGCTGCCCGCCGACACGGTCCACCCGTACCTCGCGGCGCGGGCGGTGTTCCTGCAGTGGCGCGACGGGGTGCTCGAACAGGGCGTGGCGGTGCGCGCGGTCGTCGAGACCATCGCGATGCCCGGTCTGGGCACCGGCGTCGGGGGCGTGAGCCCGGAGACGTGCGCCCGCCAGGTGGCGGCGGCCTGGGACGAGGTCTTCCGGCGGAACTAGCACTCCGGCCCTGGTCACGGGCGGTTCCGGGCGCGCGTGTAGAAGGTCACAGCGCATTTACTCGCCGTAAGACCTACCGTTGAAGCTGCGTTACGGAGATGTCGACGCCAGCCCAGCCCACCGACGGGCAAGGAGTGTGGGAATGCCACGGGTACGTGAGCTCAGCCCGTACGTCGAGCTCCACCGGGAGCAGTGGCGGGAGCTGCGTCGCAGCACACCGTTGCCGCTGACTGCCGAGGAGCTGCACGGCCTGCGGGGGCTCGGCGAACAAATCGATCTCACCGAGGTCGCCGAGGTCTACCTGCCGCTGTCCCGCCTGATCAACCTGCAGGTCGCGGCGCGTCAACGCCTGTACGAGGCCACCACGACCTTCCTCGGCGAGGACTGCCGGGGCACCAAGGTGCCGTTCGTGATCGGCATCGCCGGCAGCGTCGCGGTCGGCAAGTCGACCACCGCGCGCATCCTGCGCACCCTGCTCGCCCGCTGGCCGGACCACCCGCGCGTGGACCTGGTGACCACGGACGGCTTCCTGTACCCGAAGGCCGAGCTGGTGCGCCGCGGCATCATGCACCGCAAGGGCTTCCCGGAGAGCTACGACCGCCGCGCGCTGCTGCGGTTCGTCTCCGACGTCAAGTCCGGCGCCGAGTCGGTCAGCGCGCCGGTGTACTCGCACCTGGCCTACGACATCCTGCCCGGCGAGGAGCAGGTGGTGAACCGGCCGGACATCCTCATCATCGAGGGCCTCAACGTGCTGCAGCCCGGCTCGCGGCTGACGGTGTCGGACCTGTTCGACTTCTCCATCTACGTCGACGCGCACATCGAGGACATCGAGCGCTGGTACGTCGAGCGGTTCCTCAAGCTGCGCAGCACGGCGTTCGCGGACCCGGCCTCGCACTTCCACCACTTCGCGACGCTGGACGACGTGGAGGCCCGCGCCGAGGCGCGGCACCTGTGGCGCACGATCAACGAGCCGAACCTGGTGGAGAACATCCTGCCGACCCGCCCCCGCGCGACGCTGGTGCTGCGGAAGGACCCGGACCACAGCATCAACCGGGTCCGCCTGCGCAAGCTGTAGGCACGCCCTCGGCCGAATGGCTGACCCCGCTCGCCGAGCGGTAACCGGTTGGCCGATACCGCGGGCACCCGGCAAAGCTCACCCTGGAGGGCAGGAAATGCGCCCTGACCAGGGAGGAGGCACGCCGATGTTCGCGATCATCTTCACGTGGATCGGTGCCGTGCTCGGTATCGCGGTGCTGCTGGTGATGGCCTTCGGTGCGTTCGTCCTCGATTTCGAAGACGCTCTCGCCGACCGCCGCCGCAAGCGCCGCCTGGACCCGGTGGCAGCGGAGGGCCCGACCGCGGTGCCCTAGTTGTACTGCCCGGGGACGATCTGCACCGCACCGCACAAGGAGCGGCGGACACTGCGCCGGTGGGCGCCAGTGCAGTATCGCTGTCCAGCATCGGCGGCCCCGGAGCTGAAGCCCATCTCGGACAGGCCGATCTCGGTCGGCAGGTCGGTGTGGATCCGACGAGCGCAACGGACGTGAGCGGCGCACCAGCCGGGACGGCCACGAACTGCGCTTCGCGGTGGTGCGGTGTCGCGACGCGGGGGCGTGATCCGCGGCCGTCGAAGCGCGCAGGAGCGGGATCAGGTTCTCGGGGAGCACGAAAGTTCCCAGGTGGTTTCCGCGATCGTCCCCGCCGGCCGGGCCACCAGGGCGAGTTCGGGCAGGTCGGCGATCACCGTGACCGGCGGGACGGCACCGGCGGCGACCTGCTGGCGCTTGCCGGGGGTGCGGTCGTTCAGGTCGAGCCGGAGGTCCTCGGCGGCGAGGCCCAGCGCGAGCGCGCGTCGGTGACGGCAGACAGCCCAGCCGCCATCCCCTAGTCCGCCGAGCCGGCGTCCAGCTCGTCGAGCGCCGCGACGTAGTCGTCCAGGTCGAACTCCAGTTCGCCGTCCTCGTCCGCGGTGAGGTGCTCCTCCAGGACCGCGGTCAGCTCGGCCAGCACTTCGTCGCGTTCCAGGCCGGACTCGGTCAGGCGCTGGGCGGCGATCCACGTCTCGGCGGGCTCGCCGTCCCACAGCTGGTCGACGACCGTGGTCAGCGCGACCGCCCGCAGCTCCGACTCCTCGTCGTCGAACTCGGCGGCGAACTCGCTCAGCACCAGCATCCGGCGCTGCTCGGGGTCGGACGGGTCCAGCTCGACCTCGTCGTCCTCGGTCTCCACGGTCAGCGACGGCAGCGCGAACTGACGGCGTTCCAGCAGGTCCTGCACGTCCTCCGGGGTCAGGTCCTCGGAACCGGTCAGGTAGGCGTCCAATGCGGACTCCTCCTCCGGGTCGCGGTCGTCCAGCCGGTCCTCGACCGCCTCGACCAGGGCGGTCAGCGCGTCCTCGGGCAGGCCCTGGCGCTCGCCGAACACCCGCGCCCACACCGGCAGCAGCGCGGCCATCGCCGCGTCCTGCTCGTCGGTCAGCTCGATCTGCCCGTCGTCCACGAAGTCCACAAAGGACTCCAGCTTGGCCGGGCCGACGCGCAGCGGGCGCCGCGAGTCGTGCTCCAAGCCGAACTCGATCAGGCGCACCGCGACCACCCGGGCGTCCTCGGTGTCGCCGACCTCGTCCCCGGCCGCGGCGAAGAACGAGTCGATGACCTCGGCCTGCTCCTCCACCGTCAGCGGCTCCGGCTCCCCGGCCTCGGCCGGCTCCGGCAGCGTCCGCAGGCGGGCCAGCGCGAGCGCGCGGAACCGGACGAAGTCCTCGCCCACCTCGGGCTCGGCCTGCCACTCGGTGCCGGCGAACGCGTCCGCGATCACCTCGTGGGCCTGCTCGGGGCCGATTTCCGCGGACTCGCCCACCGTGCGCAGCTCGGCCAGCGCGTCCTGCGGCGACTCGACGATCGCGGCGTCGGTGACCCAGCCGCCGAAGCTGCCGTAGTTGATCGAGACGACCAGGCCGTGGTCGCCGAACGACACCAGCACCGAGCTCTCGTCGCCGTAGACGTCGGTGGCGCGCCAGCACTGGCCGGGCGTGACCTGGTTCAGCCGTGCCGCCCAGGCCGGCTCGGGCAGCCCGAACTTCTCCAGCGCCAGGCCCGCGGCCTCCCGCTGGTCCTCGTCGGTGGCCAGGGCGCGCAGCGCGGCCAGCGGCGCCACCAGGCGCTCCGGCTCGGCGGCGTCGGCGGCGAGGTCGATCAGGCCGGCCGCGAGGTCGTCGTCGGCCTCCCACCACTCGCCGAGGATCTCCGAGGTGACCAGCTCGACGCGGGTCGGATCGGCGTCGTTCCCCAGTTCGGCGAAGGCGTTCAGAACCTCGTCGAAGGCGGTCTCCGGCTGCGGCACCTCGGTCATGGCGCACATAGTCGCACCAGCGGCACCCCGGCTCACGCGCGGGACCGGCGTCTCAGTCCGTGGGCAGCGCGATCCGGGCGTTCCGGATTTCGGTGATCAACCGGACCTTGCGCTTGTGCCGTCCGACCAGCTCGGCGAGGTAGGGCGCGAAGTCCGCCGGGCGGCCGACGGTGCGGTAGAGCGCGCGCAGGCGGCGCAGGGCACGGGCGGCCTCGCGGTAGTGCTCGACGGTCCGGCCGCCGATCAGCGACTCGACGTGCTCGCGGTGGACCGCCAGCAGCCCGGCCGCCTCCTCCTGACGCCCGGCCGCCACCAGTGCCTCGATCAACGCCTCCGCGTGCTCCGGCGTCGGCTCGCGGTCGAACTCCGCGCGGCGCAGGCTCAGCACGTCGTCGGCCAGCTCGGCGTCCGCCGGGTCCTGCTTGAGCGCCCGCGCCGCGTAGGTGATCGCCTCGCTCGTGCGGCCGGCGGCGCGCAGGACACGGACGATGCGCAGGCTCGCCTCCATCCGCGGCAGCTGCGTCGACAGGATCGCGACCAGCCCGTCGACGTCGCCGGAGATCTCCACGAGCTGCTCGTGCAGGCGCTCGGCGACCGGCCGCTTGGCCCGGTCGGGGCGGGCCCGGTCCACGTGGGACCGCAGCTGGGCCAGCCCGGTCTCGCCGAGCGGGCCGGCGAACTCGGCCAGGTCGATCTCGGCCCGCCCGTCGAAGGCGACCCCGGCCAGCCAGTCGGCCAGCTCGACCGGGTCCGGCGGCCGGGCCGCGCAGGCCCGCGCGTAGAGGCCCAGTGCGCGGCGCAGCTCGGCGCCGTCGCCCTCGTCGCGGCTGATGCGCTCGACGGTGCGCCGGGCCAGCGGGGCGACGTCGGCGCGCGTGCCGGAGTCGAGCAGCCGCTGCACGGTGTCCAGCACCGGGCCGATCTTCGTGTTCTCCGCCGCGGGCTCCGGCGTCCCGGCTCGCAGTTCGAGGGACCGCCGCAGCTCCGGATCGCGTTCGGCCTGGTCGTGGAGCAGCCCGGCCAGCGTCTCGGTGTCGAGGGAGGACAGGTAGGCGCGGAGATCCGTCACCCCGCACATCCTGGCCTACTCGCGTCGCAGCGCGATCGGCGCGGCACCGCCCGTTTCATGATCGAAATCCGCGTCCTCCTCGGCGAGCAGGTCGCGGAACTCCTCGGTGATCTCGTCCAGCTCCTCCAGCAGCCGCTCGATCGCGGCGGGGCGCAGCCCGGACCGCTCGCCGGCCCAGCGGCCCCACGGCGGCAGGACCTCCGGCAGGGTCTCCAGGAACTCCGCCGGGAAGCCTTCGGCGTCCAGCACGTCCTCCAGCAGGAGGTCGAACTTGCCCGGCCCGACCCGCAGCGGGCGGCCGAAGTCGTCGTCGCAGCCGTAGTCCACGAGGAACCGGACGCAATCGGTGAACCAGCGGTCGTCGCGGACGCCGTCGGCCTCGGCGAGGAAGGCGCGCACCAGCTCGTCCCGCTCGGCCTCGGTGAACGTGGGCGGCTCCACCGGCGGATCGGCGGGCGGCATGGCCCGCAGCCGGGCGGCCAGCAGTGCGCGCAGCGGGGTGAGCGGGTCCTCGGCGATCACGTCCGGCAGCAGGGCCGCGGCGCTGTCGTTGACCGCGACCGCGTCTTCGAGGATGCGGCGCGCCCGCGGCAGCGGGATCCGCTCGGTCACCAGGACCTCGCTGGCCTCCTCGCTCGCGCGCATGCTGTCCACCAGGTCGTCCACCTGGTCGGTGAGGTAGACGTCGCCCAGTCCGCCGCCGCTGAGCTCGACCTCGGCGACCAGCCCGTGGACGTGCCCGGACCGGTCCCCGCGCAGGACCAGGGTGGCGCCGTCGCCGAACACGTCGGCCTGCTGCCAGCACTCGGTGACGGTGAGGTCGCCCAGGTCCCACGGCGGTTCGGGCATGGCGGAGAACGTCTCGGCCGCCGCCCCGGCGCGGGTGCGCTGCTCGTCGGTCAGCGCCAGGTGCTGCAGCATCCGCAGCAGCGCGCGGGCGGCCGGGCTCGGCCGGCGCGCGGCGTCGTCGATCAGCGGGAGCACGACGTCGCGACCTTCGTCTGAGGGGTGCCACAGGTCGCCGAGGATCGTCGACGCCATCAGCTCGACCTCGATCGGGTCGCGCTCGGCCAGCGCGTCCTCGGCGTCGGCGAGCACGGTCTTGAGCAGCTGGCGGCGCTCGTCGGAGACGCCGGGCTTCTTCTTGGCGGGCTTGCGCTTCCGGCTGACCGGGCTCATGCGCCCATGGTGGCAGCTTTCCGGCCGGACACCACCTTCGGCACGGCGATGCGGGCGTTGCGGACCTCGACGAGGAGGCGGGTCTTGCGCTTGTGGGTCTCGACCAGGCCGGCCAGGTACTCGCCGAACTCCGGCACCCGGTCCGCGCGCTTGTGCAGGGCGCGCAGCTCGCGCAGCAGATGGGCCGCCTCGCGGTAGCCGCCCGGGTCCTTGAGCTCGATGAGTTCCTCGACGTGCAGGCGGTAGACCGGGATCGCCGCGGCCGGATCGCGGTCGGCGAGCCGGGCCAGCGCCTGGGTGCGCTCTTCGGGCCAGCGGCCGAGTTCCTCGGCGGCGGCGCGCAGGGCGCGGTAGGTGTCCGGGGACGGGTGGCGGCGGAACTCGGCCCGGCGCAGGGCGAGCACGCCCTCGCGCGGGTGCACGACGGTGCGGGCGGCGTGCGCGATGGCCTCACCGTGGCGGCCGGCGGAGCGCAGCAGGCGGACGATGCGCAACGCGGTGGCCGGGGTGGGCGGCTGGGCGGACAGGATCGCCAGTAGCGCGTCGACGTCGCCGGTGACCTCGGCGAGCTGCTCGGTCAGGCGGCGGGTGGCGTCGGTCTGCGGGGTCTTCGTGAGCGCGGCCTTCAGGTGCGCGAGTCCTTCGTCGCCGAGGGCGGGCGCGAAGTCGGCGAGGTTGATCTCGGGCCAGCCGGGCCGGTCGAGCTGGGTGTCCAGGATCCAGTCGGCCAGCTCGCGCGGGTCGGGGCGGTGGACCGCGCAGGCGCGGGCGTACAGGCCGATCGCGCGGCGCAGCTCGGCGCCGGTGGCGTCGCTGTCGGCCATCCGGCGGGCCAGCGGGGTCAGGTCGGCCTGGGTGCCCGCGTCGAGGAGTCGTTGCAGCGTGTCCAGGACGGGGCCCACCTTGCCGTGCGCGACCGCCCGCAGCTCCAGCTCGTGTCGTAACCGCGGGTCACGATCGGCCTGTTCGAGGAGGAGTTCGGCCAGCGTCTCCGCATCGAGAGTGCGCAGATAGGCACGCAGATCCGGGGCCGAGGTCATGCGGACAATCCTGCCGCACCCGATGGAAGGAGAACGTCACCCAACAGCGTCGTCTTCCCTGACGCTGCGTGAGCATCAGCAGGGGCTGAGCCACTGGAAGAAGTAGCCGGTCTCGGCGCCACGATCGAGGTCGTCCAGAAGGGGGACGGGCGAGATCTCCGGAACGCTGCGCGGGTACGGGCGCCAGCGGCCCGCGTCGGCGAGGTAGTAGAGCGACCACATCTCGTCGAGGCCGTAACGGAGCTGGGCGAAGGGCCGTTCGGCCGGCCCGTCGCCCACCCATCCGGCCCGCCGCTCGACGAGGGTCACGATGCGCCCGCGCCAGCGGGACATGACCGTGTACTCGTCGCGCTGACCTGCCGGAACCCGCCGCTCACACCAACGATCGATCTGGCGTTGCTGGAGCTCGGGGATCGGCGACATACCCACAGTGATACCGCAACCCGATCGGGTCGTGCGGCACCGGATACTGCGCCCTGTGACGCTCGACGATCTGCAACGGCGGCTGGCCGAGTTCGCCGCCGCCCGGGACTGGCAACGATTCCACACGCCGAAGAACCTGGTGATGGCCCTGTCCGGCGAGGTGGGCGAGCTGACGGCGCTGTTCCAGTGGCTGACGCCGGCGGAGTCGGCTTCGGTGCTCGAGGACCCGGCCACGCGCGCCGCGGTGCTCGACGAGCTGGCCGACGTGACGATCTACCTCGCCCGGCTGGCCGACGTGCTCGGCGTGGACCTCCTGGAAGCCGCCGAGGCGAAGGTGAACCGCAACGAGTCGCGGTTCCCGGCACCGGAGTAGTTACGCCGTAGTGGGGCGGAAGGTTGCCCCGCTATGGCACATGGCACTCGCGGTGCACGTCCCACTCCCGGAAAGCGTGAACCTCGAGAGACCGCACTTCGTCATTCGTTCACGACGGCGGGCGGTTCGGGCGCCGGGATGGCTGTCCCGGCCGACGGACGGGAGGTTTTCGATCATGAGAACTCTGCGGTGTGCTGCCGTTCTGGCGGCGGCTCTGGCATCGGCGGTGCTCGCTTCCGGAGCGGCGTCCGCCGCCCCGCAACCACAACGGGCCGCCGTCGACCTCGACGGCGACGGCACGCCGGACCTGGCGACACTCACCACGACCGGCGACTACACGCAGCGGCTGGAGTTCACCGTGCGCGGCGTGACGACAGCCGTCGACCTGCCCGGGGATCCCGCGCCGATGCGCGTCACCGACATCGACGGCGACGGCAGGCAGGAGGTGATCGTGCTCGAAACCGCCGGCGCCAACACGCTCTGGTACGGCGTCTGGGACCACGACGGCACCGGCCCGCGCACTCTGTCCACAACGGACGGTGAGAAGCTGTACCTGTACGAGGGCGGCGGCGTCACGACCCGGCTCGGCTACGAATGCGCCGACAACTCCTCCGGCGGCCGGGACCTCATCACGCTGGCCGCGCTGATGGACGACAACACCTCCGCCATGACCTACAGCGGACAGCGGGTGCTCTACGAGATCCACGACGGGACCGCCCGCGAGGTGACCACCTACACCATCACCTCGGCCCCGCAGGACGATCCGGTACTGCGCACCACGCCGGAATCCTGCGTCTGACGGTGGCGACCTGGCGGGCACCGAGCACCCCGGTGCCCGCCTTCCGCTGACCAGGACGGCGTCGCCGGTGGGTGACTTGGTCGCAGAACCTGTGATATCCACGACCGGTGGATCCCATCGTGCAGACCAGGTCCGGGGCCGTCCGCGGCGTGACCGACGGGGTGGTCAGTTCCTTCAAGGGCATTCCGTTCGCCGGACCGTTGACCGGTGCCGCGCGGTTCCAGGCGCCCACCGGGCCCGAGCCGTGGGACGGGACGCGACCCGCGGACCGGTTTTCGGCCTCGCCGCCGCAGGGGTCGCTGTTTCCCGGCATGCCGTCGGCCTGGCAGCCGGGTGAAGGGGACGACTTCCTCAGCGTCAACGTGTGGACCCCGGACGCCGGTGGCAGCGGTCTGCCCGTCATGGTCTGGATCTACGGCGGCGCCTACCTCATCGGCACCGCGCGGCAGCCCGAGTACGACGGCGCCAACCTCGCCCGCGCCGGGGTGGTCGTCGTGACGTTCAACTACCGCGTCGGCCTCGAGGGGTTCGGCTGGCTGCCCGGGGCGCCCGCCAACCGGGCCTTCCTGGACCAGCTCGCGGCGCTGCGCTGGGTCCAGGACAACATCGCGAACTTCGGCGGCGACCCGGACAACGTGACGATCTTCGGCGAGTCCGCCGGTGGCACGTCCGTCGCGGCGCTGACCGCCTCCGACGCCGGGCGCGGCCTCTTCCGGCGGGCCATCGGGCAGAGCATCGCGCAGGGGTTCCTCTCCGAGAACCGCGTGCGGCGCACCACCGAGCGCATCGCGGCGGCCCTCGGTGTCCCGGCCACGCTCGACGGCTTCGCGCAGGTGCCCTCCGAAGCCATCCACGCCGTGCAGATGGTGCCCGGCGAGATCACGCCGTTCGGCCCCATCGTCGACGGTGAGCTGGTCACCGACCTGCCGTGGCGCAACCTGCGCGCCGAAGTCGACCTCGTCGCCGGCTTCAACCACGACGAGTTCACCCTCTTCGTCGCCGGCCAGGACCTCTCCGGCGCCGACCCGGCCGCCACCGCCGACGCCGTGGGCCTGCCCGCCGGCGCGATCGCCGAGTACCGGGCCGCCCACCCCGGCCTGTGGGACGCCGACCTGCACGTCCTGATCCTGTCCGACCGCACCTTCCGCCTGCCGTCGCTGTGGTCCGCGCAGAACCACCCCGGCCGCAGCTGGTGCTACGAGCTGACCTGGCCGTCGCCCGCGTTCGGCGGGATGCTGCGGTCCTGCCACGCGCTCGACGTTCCGCTGACGTTCGGCAACTTCACCGGCCCGCTCGCCGAAATGCTGCTGGGCAACCCGGCCCCGCCGGAAGCGGACACGTTGTCGAAGGAGATCCGCAAGGCGTGGGTCTCCTTCGCCACGACCGGCGACCCGGGCTGGCCGGAATACGACAAGGACCACCGGCTCACCCGCATCTGGGACGTGCCGGTCTCGGTGACGAGCGACCCGATAGCGAGTTCGCGACGGATCTGGGAGGCGGCGGCGTGAAGCTCCGGACCCGGCTCAACCGGACCTGGCCGACGCGCTCGAAGCCGCCAGGGCACGAGCCGCCTTCGACAAGCTCTCCTACAGCCGGCAGCGCCGCATCGCGAAGGCGGTCGAAGACCGCTCCGGCTGACTAGGCTCGGGGTATGGCCATCGAGGTGCTGCTCGTCGACGATCACGAGGTCGTGCGGCGCGGCCTGCGGGAAATGCTGAGCGACGAACCGGACATCGAGGTCGTCGCCGAGGCGGGTAGCGCCGACGAGGCCATCGCGGTGGCCATGCACGTCGAGCCGGACGTGGCCGTCGTCGACGTGCGGCTCGGCGACGGTGACGGCGTCGCGCTGTGCCGGGAGTTGCGGGCGCGGTCGAACCCGCCGTATTGCCTGGTCCTCACCGCGTTCGACGACGAGGAGGCCATGGTCGGCGCGATCATGGCCGGCGCCTCCGGCTACCTGCTGAAACAGGTCCGGGGCCAGGACGTGGTCAACGCCGTGCGCGAGGTCGCCGCCGGCCGGTCGCTGCTCGACCCGGTCACCACCGCCCGCGTGCTCGACAAGCTGCGCCACCCCGCCGACGACGAGCTGGCGCGCCTGACCGACCGGGAGCGCACGGTGCTGGAGCTGATCGGCGAGGGCCTGTCCAACCGGGAAATCGCCGAGCGCCTGTTCCTCGCCGAGAAGACCGTGAAGAACCACGTCACGTCGGTGCTGTCCAAACTGGGCATGCAGCGCCGCACGCAGGCGGTGGCGTGGGTGGCGCGGCGCTCGAAGTAGGTCAGGCCAGCTGGTAGCCGCGGCCCGGCCGGACCAGCGCGGCGGCCAGGCCGACGGCCGCGCCGAGCACGGTGTCCACCAGCCGGTCGGCGGTGACGGCCAGCGTGTCGACCGGCGCCGCCATCGAGCCGAGCAGCAGCACCAGCGGCGTCACGAACACCATCGCGAGCGCGTAGTTGCGGATGACCGTCAGCTCCGCGCCGAGCAGCGCGACCACGATCACCGCGAGCTTCACCGGTTGCGGCAGGTCGAGCGTCAGCAACAACGCGGCCACCAGAACACCGACGACCGTGCCCGACACGCGCTGCACGAAGCGGTGCATCGTGTGTTGCAGGTGCGTGGCCTGCAGCACGGCGGCCGCCGCGACCGTCGCCCAGTACGGGTGCCCGAGGCCGAGCGCGTGCGCGAGCAGACCGGCCGCCAGCACCCCGGCGAACACCTTCACCGCACGCGGCCACTCGGGCGAGGACCGGTCCAGCGCGGCCCGCAGCCCCGTGCGCCACGAGGTCGGCCGGTCGTCGTGGTCGAAGAACAGCCACCCGGACACCGCCACGACCCACGCGACCAGCGCGCCCGCGGCCGCGAGGCTGACCTGTGCGGCGACGCCCGGCCAGCCCACCGGCCCGGCCGACGTGGTCCCCGCGGCGAAGACGAACATGAGCCCGCCGGGCGGCCCCGACCGGATACCGTCCGTGAACAGTTTCGCGGCCGCCGCGACCAGGGCGACCATGATCGCGACCGGCACCGGGCCCAAGCCGGCCGCCGACGCCGTCCCCCCGAGGCCGACGGCGGCCGTCAGACCTGCGCCGATCACGGCGAGCAGCCGGGCCCTCACCGGATACGGCTCGAAGCGGGCGTGCACCGCGGTCATCCCGCCGAACGCCGCGGCGGGGGCCAGCTCGGTGTGCCCTGCGGTCACAACCGCGACCAGGACTATGTTCGCCCCGGTCATGGCCCGTAACGCGGACACCAGGGCCCGGTCGGCCGGGCGCAGGTGCCACCAGCCGCGCGGCGAGAGCGCGCGGAAGAGGTCGTGGCGACCGAAATAATTCACGAGTAAAATACTAACGAACGATTTGCGTGCGAAGGAGCTCAGCGGTGAGTGATCTCGTCGACAGAGTGCGGCAGCAGTGGCAGGACGTGCACCCCGGCCTCGACACGTCCGGGATGGCCGTCGTCGGCCGGGTGCTGCGGCTGGCCTCGCTGATCCGCCGCGCGACCGACGACCTCCTGCTGGCCAACGACCTGAACCGCGCCGAGTTCGACGTGCTGTGCGCGTTGCGGCGCAACGAGGTGCTCAACCCCGGCCAGATCAGCCGCGAGATGCTGTCCTCCGGTGCCGCGATCACCAAGCGGCTGGACCGGCTGGAACGGCTCGGCCTGGTGTCCCGGACGGCGAGCGAACGCGACCGGCGCGTGGTGCAGGTCCGGCTGACCGAGCGCGGCGTGGAGCTGATCGACCGGCTGCTGCCCGAACACCTCGAAGGCGAGAAGGTCGCGCTGGCGAACCTGGCACCGGAGCGGCAGGCGGAGCTGGCCGGGCTGCTGAAGGTGATGCTGGAGACCGTCGAAGGCGTCGGCTGAGGACGCGCCCTCCGCTCAGCGGCGCACCGGACGCGGCCGCTGAGCGTGGAACTCGCGCGCCCGAGCGTGGAACTCGCGCGCGGGAGCGTGGAACTCGCGCCCCCGAACGTGGGACTCGCGCGCCCGAGCGTGGGACTCGCGCGTGGGTGTTAGAGCAACACGGCGCCGTAGTCCGGGGCCGTCTTCACCAGTCCGCTGTCCAGGTGGAACTTCCGCGCGGTGTCGTACGAGGTCTGCTGGACGTCCGGGGACACCGGGATCTCGTGCCGCAGGATGGGCAGCAACGCGTCCAGCGCCGCCGGATCCGTCGACTTCAGGTACTGCCCGAGCAGCTCGCGAGCGCCGGCCGGGTCGCCGTGCACGTCGGCCAGCGCCCGTCCCATCGCCCGCTGGAACGCGGCGAACTCGTCCTTCTTGCGGGCCAGCAGCTTCCGGGTGCTGAACACGCAGCCGTGCAACGCTCCCGTCAGGCTCGGCACGTCCCCGGCCGCCGGCGAGATGTGGATGCGCCCGGCGCCGGCCGCCTCCGCCTGCTGCCCGATCGGCTGGAAGAACGCCAGCGCGTCCACCCGGTTCGACTTGAGGGCACCGATCGCGGACGTCGCGGCGCTGCCCAGGTTCACCAGCGTCGCGTCGGTTTCGGCGTTGCGGCCGATGCTGCCGAACAGGTACTTCACCAGCGCCTCGGTGCCGCTGCCCGGCCCGGTGATGCCGATGTTCTTCCCCACCAGCGCGCGGATCTTCTCCTCCAGCGACCCCGCCTCCGGGAACGACGGCGGCACCACGATGTCCACGTAGTACTCGGTCACCAGGCTCGTCACGATCCGCGTGCCGTCGTCGATCTTGGCCAGGTTGAACGCGTCCGTGATGACCCCGGCGCCGAGGTCGATGCTGCCCGACTTGAGCGCCGCCGCCACCTTCGCGCCGGTGCTCAGCCGGGGGCGCTCGCCCAGAGTCAGGCCTTCGGCCGCGAAGTAGCCGCGCTTCTCCGCGATGAACAGCGGGAAGAACGCCGCCGAATCGCTGATCTGGCCGACGTTGAGCACGCCGGAGGGTGTGGTCGACTCACGCGTCGCGCACGCCCCCGCCAGCAGCAGCGGGCTCGCGGCAAGCGCTTTCAGGAACGTCCGCCGGTCACCCATCGATCGGCTTCCAGCGGTTGACGCGACGGCCGATCAGCCCGACCAGGACGTTGAGCAGCCCCGCCACGACGCTCAGCACGACCAGCGTGGCGAACACCCCGGCGGTGTCGAACTGCGCCGCCGCGTCGTTGATCAGGTAACCCAGCCCGCGGTTGGACGCAACCAGCTCCCCGATCACCGCCCCGATCAACGCGTACGGGATCGCCACCTTGAGCCCGGTGAGCACCCCGGTCATCGACGCCGGCAGCACGACCTTGCGTGCGATGTCCCGCCGGTTGCCACCCATCAGGCGCACCGCGTCGACCAGCCCGCGGTCGACCTCGCGCACGCCGGCCGCGGTGTTGAGGAACACCAGGAAGAACACCGTCGCCGCGGCGAGCAGCACCTTCATGTGCATCCCGATGCCGAACCACACGATGAACAGCGGCGCGAGCGCGACCTTCGGGATCGAGTACAGCGCCATCATGAACGGGTCGAGCACGCGGTAGAGCAGGTTCAGCGACGCCAGCACGAACCCGGCGATCGCGCCCGTCACCGCGCCGAGCAGGAACCCGTAGACGATCTCCTGCACGGTGATCCAGGTGTTCGTCCACAGTGTCCCGTCGGCGCTCCACTCGCCGAGCCGCCGGACGATGTCGCTGGGCTTGCTGGTGAACGTGCTGTCGATCCAGCGGTCCGCGGCGATCTGCCACAGCACCAGGAACGCGGCCAGCAACGCGACGCGCAGCGCCCACACCGTGGTCGTGGTGCCGTTGCGCTGCCACCAGGTGCGGTCCACGCTGACCCGCACGGGCCCGGTTGCGGTGAGGGTCATGCGACGGCCTCCTTCAGGGCTCCGGCGAGTTCCCGGTGCAGCGCCACGAACTCCGGATCCACCCGCAGGTCGTCGGCCGAGCGGGGGCGGGCGAGGGTGATCGGGCGGTCGAGCAGGATCGTGCCGAGCGAGCCGAGCACGACGACCCGGTCGCCGAGCAGCAGCGCCTCCTCGATGTCGTGCGTCACGAACACGACGGTCTGGCCGCTGCCCTGCCACAGCCGCAGCAGCTCCTCCTGCAGTTCGGTGCGCAGCTGCGCGTCGAGCGCGCCGAACGGCTCGTCCATCAGCAGGGTTTCCGGCGCGCCTGCCAGCATCCGCGCCAGGCTCGCGCGGCGCCGCATGCCGCCGGACAGCTCACGCGGGTAGTGCTTCTCGAACCCGCTCAGGCCGACGCGCCGCACCAGGTCGAGCGCGGTCTCCCGGCGCGTGTGCGCGTCCACTCCCCTGATCTCCAGCGGCATTTCCACGTTGCGCAGCACGTCCCGCCACGGCATCAGCGTGTCGTGCTGGGTCAGGTAGCCGATGCTCGTGTCCGGCCCGGTGAGCCTGCGGTCGTGGTACCGGATCTCGCCGGTGCTCGGTTCGGTCAGCCCGGCGAGCAGGTTGAGCAGTGTGGACTTGCCGCACCCGCTGCGGCCGAGCAGGGTCACGAAGCTGCCCGGCTCGATGTCGAGGCTGAACTCGCGGAGCGCGACCACAGCCGAGTCGTCCTTGACGAACTGCTTGGTGATCGCGTCCGCGGTGAGGCTCATGCGTCCGCCCCCACCAGGCGGCGGCTGTTCACGACGATCATCGTGTGCACCTCGTCCGCGGTGAAGCCGTACTCCAGCAACCGGTCCGCGGCCAGGGCGAGGCCGTGCTCGACCGGCGGGTTGAACGGCTGCCCCAGGTCGCTGGAGATCACCGAGTGCTCCGGGCCGGTCGCGCGGATGTTGCCGAGCCAGACGTCCCAGCTCACCTTGCCGGTGTAGGGCGTGGTCAAGCAGCGTTCCAGCAGCGCGCCCTTCTCGGCCAGCGCGCGCTGCCGCTCGATGCCGATGCGCTGCGAGGTGAACTCGGGGTGGGTCACGACGATCCGCCGCACCCCCTCCTCGATCGCGGCGTCGATCACCGCGGCCGACTCGTCCTGGTGCAGGTGGCCGGTCGCGAGCGTCATGTCGTGCTTGGCGACCAGGCTGAGCACCTGGCGGGTCTTCTCCAGCACCTTGCCGTCGGCGTCCAGCACGTCCACCGGGTCCGCGGCCATTCCCGCGGCGGCGAGGTCGGCCTGCACCTGCGCCCACATCGGCGGTTTCGCGCCCTCGGGCTCGCGGGCCTGGCACTGCCGCTGGTTGGCGCTGTCCACGGTGGGCAGCCAGACGAACGTGGCGCCGCCGCGGCCGGCGATCTCGACCGCGATCGGGTTCATGCCGCCGACCGAGGCGTTGAGCGTGATCGCGCCGCGGGCGTCGATGCCGGGGCGGGCCCGGTTGACGACCGCGGCGCGTTCGGCCGTGGGCAGGTAGTGGGATTTCAGGACGAAGCCGGCGAGCCCGGCTTCGGCGAAGCGCTCGGCGAGCGTCAGGTCGTCGATCCGCCGTCGCATCACGTCCGGCGCGACGTGGATGTGCACGTCATAGGCGCCGCGGACGAGGTCTCGGGCACGTTGGGTGGGTACCGGGTGGTCTGCCATGCCGCTCCTTTGCGCCATTTTGCTCGCCAAGATTGTTAACAATTATGGCGGCAAGCGTCAAGGGTACGGCTCAGGACTGTTCGGCTTCGCGCAGCGCCTCGATGACGCTGCTCAGGTGCTTCCGGATCGCCGCCGCGGCGGCGGCCGGGTCGTGGGCGCAGATGGCGTCGATGATCGCCAGGTGCTCGGGCAGCGAGACCGACGGCCGGCCGGGGCGCATGGCCAGCCGGAACTGGTGCCGCACGCTCTGCGCCCGCAGCCGCTCCAGCACCTGGCCCGCCGTGTGCTGACCGGAGATCTCCCGCACCCGGCGGTGCAGCTCCTGGTTCAGCCCCGAGTACCCCATCACGTCCCCGGACGCGACGGCCTTGCGCATCGCCTTGCCGAGGGCCTTCAGCTCGCGGATCTCCTCGCCGGTGACGCGCTCGGCGGCCTTCTCCGCACACAGGCTCTCCACCACCATGCGCACCTCGGAGATCTCGATGGCCTCCTCCAGCGACACGGCCCGCACCCGCGCGCCGCGGTTCTGCACCCGTTCGACCAGGCCTTCGTTGGCGAGTTCGAGCAGCGCGATGCGGACGTTGGCGCGGCTCGCGGCGAACTGCGCGGACAGGTCGGCCTCCACCAGCCGCTGGTTGGGCACGAACTCACCCCGGATGATCGCTTCGCGGATGGCGTCCACCACCGGCTTCTCGACTTCGGCCCGCTCTCCCACGCCCGCTCCCCGCGCTCGGTTTGTTGACAATTTTGTCGTGAACATCGTCTACTCGGAATGGTAGTCGGTTGTCGAGGAGGAGCCCGTTATGACCGTTGTCGCCGTTCTCGGTCTCGGGGAGGCGGGCAGTGAGTTCGCCCGCGACCTGCGGGCGGCCGGAGCCGTGGTGCGCGGGTACGACCCGGTGGTGCCGTCGGAGTTCTCCGCCGAAGCCGACGCCGCCGAGGACGCGGACCTGGTGCTCAGCGTCAACAGCTCGGCCGCCGCGGTCGGCGCGCTGCGGGCCGGCCTGCCGAAGGTCAGTGGCGTCTGGGCCGACCTGAACACCGCCTCCCCCGGCAAGAAGCGTGAGCTCGCCGCGATCGCCGCCGACGCCGGGATCGGCTTCGCCGACGTCGCGATCATGGCCCCCGTCCCCGGCCGCGGACTGCGCGTGCCGATGCTCGCCAGCGGTCCGGCGGCGGACGCGGTGTCGAAGCTGCTGGGCGCGCTCGGCGCGTCGGTCGAGGTGCTGCCCGGCGAGGCGGGGGTGGCGGCGGAGCGGAAGCTGCTGCGGAGCGTGTTCTTCAAGGGCATGTCGGCCGCCGTGGTCGAGGCGCTGGAGGCCGCCCGCGCGGCGGGGGTCGAGGACTGGCTGCGCGGGGTGATCGTCGACGAGCTGACGCGCGCCGACGAGTCCACGGTGGAGCGTCTGGTGACCGGCAGCGTCAAGCACGCCAGGCGCCGCACCGACGAGATGGCCGCCGCCGCGGAGATGCTGGGCGAACTGGGGGTCGCGGCCGACGTGGCGGCGGCGTCCCGCGATCAGCTGGCCCGCTTGTCCAGCGGCAGCTCGAACGCCACCAGCGTGCCCAGGCTCGGCGAGGAGTTGAGGTAGAACTTCCCGCCCGCGCGCTGGGCGCGTTCCTCCAGGTGCCGCAGGCCACGGGTCTGCACGTCCTGCGGCACGCCGGCGCCGTTGTCGCGGACGCGCAGCTTCACCCCGTCGGTGTCGCGCACCAGCGTCACCCTGGTCTCGCTCGCCCCGGAGTGCCGGACCACATTGGACAGTGCCTCGCGCAGCGCGGCGCGGATGTGGTCGGCCCGCTCGGCGGGGATGTCGGCCAGCTCGCCGGACAGCTCCAGCGTGGGCGGGAAGCCGAGCAGCTCCCCCGCGATCCGCACCTCGGCGCGCGCCGACTCGGCCAGGTCGGTGGCCGGCGGTTTCTCCGCCGTCGCGGGCTCCGGGGACCGCAGCTCGCGCACGGTGTGCCGGATCTCCTCGATGGTCTGGTCGAGCTGGTCGATGGCCTCGCCGAGCCGGGTCGCGTCGGTCGAGGCGAACCGCTTGCGCATCCGGCGGCGCACCCGGTCCAGCTGCATGCCCGCCGCGTACAACCGCTGCACGATCACGTCGTGCAGCTCGCGGGCGATGCGCTCGCGCTCCTGGTAGAGCGTGATCCGGTGCCGGTCGTTCGCGGCGGCGGCCAGCGCCAGCACGACGCCGACCTGCGCGGCGAACGCGGTCAGCACCTCGACGGTGGCTTCGTCGAACGGCCGCCCGGACCGCTCCCGGTACACCGCGAGCGCGCCCAGCACCCGCCCGCCGGAGCCGAACGGCGCGGCGGCGAACGGGCCGAACCGGCGCAGCTCGGCCGGCACGTACGGGGCCGTGCGCGGATCGGTGGTCATGTCGTCGGCAACCACCGTGACCCCGCCGCGGGCGACCTGCCCGGCCGCGGACTCGGCGGGCAGCACCACGCCGCGCGGGTCCTCGTTGTGCGTGCCGTAGGCGGCTTCGACGGACACCTTGCCGTCGTCCGCGCGGACCATCACCAGGCACAGGTCGGCCCCGGCCAGCTCGGCGGCCTGGTGCACGACCGAGTCCAGGACCGCGTCGGGGTCGCCGCCGGACAGGGCGGCGGTGGTGATCTCCGTGGCCGCGGACAGGGGGGGGGCGGCGAGGGTGGGTTCCATGAGCAGGGTCAAGCGTAGCCGCCTTCCAGGGCCGGCATCCGCACGCTGACACGCCCGTCACGCACGTCGAGGACGAGGTCGGCCTCGGCCGCCTCCTCGGCGTGGTGGGTGACGTGCACGACCGTACGGCCGGCCAGGGCGGTACGCAGGTTGGCCCGCAGCCGGCGGGCCGTCGGCTCGTCGAGGTGCGCGGTCGGCTCGTCGAGCAGGACGAGGTCCGCCCGCGGGGCCGCGACCAGCGCCCGCGCGACCGCGAGCCGTTGCGCCTGACCGCCGGACAGGCCGCTGCCGGCGTCGCCGAGGACGGTGTCCAGCGGCAGGTCCAGGCAGGCCAGGCGCAGGGCTTCGCGCAGCCGGTCGTCGTCGGCGTGCGGGTCGGCCAGGCGCAGGTTCTCCGCGACCGTCGTCGAAACGAGCTGCGGTTCCTGGGGCGCCCAGGCCACCTCGGCGGCGGTGGTCAGGCGTCCGCGCTGGGCGGGCAGGAACCCGAGCAGCGCGGCGAGCAGGGTCGACTTGCCGGCACCCGACGGGCCGACGACGGCGACGTGCGTGCCCGCCGGGATCCGCAGGTCCACGTCCCGCAGCACGGGGGTGGTCCAGCCGAGGTCGGCGTGCTCGAAGGCGATCGGGCCGTGTGCCACGGGCGGCTGCGGCTGCGAGCGCTCGACGTCGGCGATCCGGTCCATCGACGTGCGCAGCGGGTCCCAGTGCTGGGCCACCGGCGGCAGCATCGCGAGGACCTCGGCCAGGGCCAGCGGCACCAGGGCGAGGACGGGCGCGAGCACCGGGTCGATGCCCGAGCCCGTGGCCAGGCCGACCCCGGCGACCGCGGCCGCCCCGGTGACCAGCGTGATCAAGGCGTCGGCCGCGCCCGCCCCGAACGCCTGCCGCCGGGCCTGGTGAGCCAGCCGGTCGTCGGCGCGCGCGAGGTCTTTCCGGCGGCGGCGGTGCGCGCCGAACGCGATCAGCTCGGCGGCGGCGCCGAACAGGCCGAGCACCTGGGCGCTGACCGTCCGGCGCCCCTCGGCGAGCGCGGTGGTCGCCCGGCGCTCCAGCCGCAGCGCGAGCGCGGGCGCGGCGAGGGCGCCGACCAGCACGGCGGCGGCGAGCACGAGCCCGGCCACCGGCAGCAGGATCGTCTGCACGGCGATCGCCCCGGCCAGCACCAGCACCGCGACCAGCGGCGGGGTCACCACGCGCGGCAGCAGGTCGCGAACGGTGTCGACGTCGGCAACCAGCCGCCGCTGCCCCTCGCCGAACCGCAGGCCGAGCGTGCGGGCGGGGCCGAGCCGGACGAGCCCCCGCCACAGGCGGACCCGCAGCTGCCCGGCGATGCGGAACGCGGCGTCGTGCGTGATCAGCCGCTCCAGGTAGCGCAGCACCGCGCGGCCGAGCCCGAAAGCCCGCACCCCGACGACCGCGACGGTCAGCGTCAGGATCGGCGGCTGGAACGACGCCTTGGCGATGAGCCAGCCCGAGGTCGCGGTCAGCGCCACCCCGGCGAGCAACGCGAGCGCCCCGACCGCGGCGCCGCCGACGAACCGGCGACTCACCACTCCCCGGAGCGGCTGCGGCTCCGCGGCGTCGGCAACCGTGACGTGCGGCGCGGTCGTCGCCGCGTGTGTGGCCGGCAGGTGGGTTTCCCGGTGGTGCGCGGCCAGGAGGACGGCGGTGCCCAGCGGCAGGGTGGACGCGATGGCGGCCTCGACCAGCGCGGCGTTGGCGGCGTCCTGGTGCGCGGTGGGCTCGTCGAGCAGCAGGAGCCACGCGCCGTGCCGGACGCGCAGCAGCGCCCGCGCGACCGCGACCCGCTGGCGCTGTCCGGTGGACAGTTCGTGGACCGGCGCGTCGGCCAGCCCGGCGAGGTTGAGTTCGATGAGCAGCGCATCGACCTCGACCGGGTCAGGCGGCTGGTCCAGCGCGAGGTCCAGCTCGGCCCGCACGGTGCCGCCGGTGAACGCCGGGTTCTGCGGCACCCACGCGATGTCCCGCCGGAAAGCCGACATGTCGACCTCGCTCAGCGGGACACCGTCGATCAGCACCGTCCCGGCGGAGGGCCGCACGAAGCCGAGCAGGACGGCGAGCGTCGTCGACTTGCCAGCGCCACTCGGTGAATCGAGCCGGGTCAGCGTGCCGGGGCGCAGCGTGAACGTCTCGCCGTCCGGCGCGAAACCCCCGCGCCGCGCCACCCGCAGACCCGCGACCCGCACCTCACCCCGGCCGGGAATCGCGGTGCCCTCCGGCGCGACCGGTTCGGCGAGCACGTCGGTGACGCGGCGGACCGCCTCCACCCCGTCCTCGCTGGCGTGGAAGGCCGCACCGACCGCCCGCAACGGCTGGTAGCACTCGGGCGCCAGGATCAGCACGCCGAGCCCGATCGCGAGGGACAGGTCACCGCCCACCAGCCGCACGCCGATGACCACGGCGACCAGCGCGACCGACAGCGTCGCCGCCAGCTCCAGCACGAACGCCGAGGAGAACGCGACCTTCAACGTCTTCAGGGTCGCCCGCCGGTGCTTCTCCGACACCCGCCGCACCGCTTCGGCCTGCGCCTCCGCGCGGCGGAACGCGGCCAAAACCGGCAGCGCGCGCACGAGTTCCAGCAGGTGGCCGGACATCCGCTGCAGCGCGTCGGTCGCGGCCGCCGACCGGTCGGCGGTGTACTTGCCGACGAGGATCGCGAACATCGGCAGCAACGGCACGGTCAGCGCGATGATCACCGCGGACGGCCAGTCCGCGAACAGCACGGCCGCACCCGCGCCGAGCGGCACCACGGCGGCGGTGACCAGCGCGGGCAGGTACTCGGTGAAGTAGGCGTCCAGCGCGTCCAGGCCCTTGGTGGTCACCGCGGTCAGCTCGCCCGGCCCACGGCGCGCGATCCACTCCGGCCCGAGCCGCAGCGCGTGGTCGACGACCTTGGCCCGCAGCTCCTCCTTGGCCCCGGCCGCGGCCCGCGCGGCGACCACCCGCAGCGCCCACGCGATCAGCGCGCGTCCGACGACCACCCCGCCCAGCGCGACCAGCCGGCCGGCGGTGATGTCGTGCCCGGCGACCACCGCGGCACACACCGAGGCGAGCAGGAAGGCCTGCGCCACCAGCGCCGCGGCGTTGCCGAGCGCGAGCAGCCCGGAGAGGGCGAGCGCCCGGCGCGCCGCCGCGGACAACAAGGGCAGCGCGCCGAGCGGACCCTTTCCCGGACGCGTGGTGTCCGCTGCGGACACCGATGCGGGAAGGACGGAGCGTCCGGGAAAGCTCATGGGGTGTGCACCGGCGGGATGTGGGCGGCGCTGATCCGCTTGCGGAACACCCAGTACGTCCAGCCCTGGTAGACCAGCACGGCGGGGGCGCCGAACGCGCCGACCCAGGTGATCACCTCGAGCGTGTACGGGCTGGACGCGGTTTCCGCGACGGTCAGCGAGTTGGCCGGGTCGAGCGTCGAGGGCAGCACGTCCGGGTAGAGCGACCCGAACAGCGTGACCACGGCCGCGGCGATGGTGACGCCCAGCGCGGCGAAGGCCTGCCCGTCCCGGTCGGCCACCAGCTTGCGCCAGGCGACCACCGCGGCCACCACCGCGACGGCAAGCGCCACGAGTGTCCACAGTGCACCCGACCGCCACTGCACGACCGCCAGCAGGGCGAACAGCGGCAGCAACGCGACCGGCAGCGCGCGGACGGCGAACAGCCGCGCCCGCTCCCGCAGGTCACCCGCGGTCTTGAGCGCCAGGAACGCCGCGCCGTGCACCAGCGCGAACCCGACCACCGCGAGCGCGCCGAGCAGCGTGTCCCAGCGGACCGACTCGAACGCGCCGCCGATCCGGTTGCCGTGCTCGTCCAGCGGCAGGCCGAGGACCGTGGTGGTCAGGATGAGGCCGACGCCCAGCGGCGGGATCCACGAGCCGAGCACGATGACGCGGTCCCAGTTGCGGCGCCAGCGTGCCGAGTCCACCTTGCCGCGGTACTCGAACGCCACCCCGCGGCCGATGAGCGCGAGCAGCACCAGCAGCAGCGGCAGGTAGGTGGCCGAGAACAGTGACGCGTACCAGCTGGGGAAGGCCGCGAACATCGCGCCGGCGGCGACGATCAGCCAGACCTCGTTGCCGTCCCACACCGGGCCGATCGTGTTGATCATGACCCGCCGTTCGGTGTTGTCGCGGCCGAGGACCGGCAGCAGCATGCCGACGCCGAAGTCGAAGCCCTCCAGGAACAGGTACCCCAGCCAGAAGGCGACGATGATGCAGAACCAGATCGTTTCCAGGCTCATGGCCGTCCCCTAGTAGGCGAAGGCAAGTTCGTCCTTGCCCTCGTTGTCGGTCTTCTCGGGCGGGATCACACCGTCGATGCCGCCGCGGACGTACTTGCGGATCAAGAACACCTCCACCACGCCGAGCACGGCGTAGAGGCTGGTCAGCGCGATCAGCGAGGTCCACACCTCACCGGTGGAGATCCGCGACACGGCCTGCGCGGTGAACATCCACACACCGTCCACACCGGACGGGTTGGGCACCACGACGAACGGCTGGCGGCCCATCTCGGTGAAGATCCAGCCCGCACTGTTGCCGATGAACGGCGTCGCGATGCTCAGCAGCGCCAGGCGCGGGAACCACTTCGTGTCCGGGATCCGGTTCTTGCGGGTCAGCCACAGTGCCAGCAATCCGGTGCCCGCTGAGATCGCGCCGAAGCCGATCATGATCCGGAAGCCCCAGTAGGTCACCGGGAGGTTCGGCACGTAGTCGATCGGTTTGCCGGCCAGCTCGCCGAGCTGCGGGTCGTCCGGGTAGTTCGTGCCGTAGCGGGCCTGGTACTCGGTCACCAGGTCCTCGACGCCCTTGACCTCGGTGCTGAAGTCGTTGTGCGCGAGGAAGGACAGCAGCGCGGGCACGTTGAACGTCTTGACGTCCTCGCAGTTCTCCGAGGTGACGTCGCCGATCGCGATGATCGAGAAGCTGGCCGGCTGCTCGGTGTGGCAGAGCGCCTCGGCCGAGGCCATCTTCATCGGCTGCTGCTCGAACATCAGCTTGCCCTGGAAGTCGCCGGTGATCGCCAGCACCGCGAACGCGACGATGCCGGTCCAGCCGCCGAGGCGGATCGACGACCGCCACACCGCGCGGTGCTCGTCGTCGGTCTTGCGCTTGCGCCACAGGTGCCAGGCGGCGATGCCGACCAGGAACGCCGCGGCGACGGAGAACGCGCCGGCGATGGTGTGCGGGATCGCGGCGAGCGCGGTGTTGTTGGTGAGCACCGCCCAGATCGAGTTCAGCGTCGGCCTGCCGTCGACGATCTCGGCGCCGACCGGGTGCTGCATCCACGAGTTCGCGGCGAGGATGAAGTACGCGGAGGCGATCGTGGCCAGCGAGAACGCCCAGGCGCAGGCCAAGTGCACCTTCTTCGGCAGCCGGTCCCAGCCGAAGATCCACAGGCCGAGGAACGTCGACTCGACGAAGAAGGCGACCAGGCCCTCCATCGCCAGTGGCGCCCCGAACACGTCACCGACGAAGCGGGAGTAGGCGTTCCAGTTCATCCCGAACTGGAACTCCTGGACGATGCCGGTCACCACGCCCATGGCGAAGTTGACCAGCAGGAGCTTCCCCCAGAACTTGGTCATCTGGTAGTAGCGCTGCTCACCGGTGCGGACCCAGGCGGTCTGCATCCCCGCGACGAGGACCGACAGTCCGATGGTGAGCGGGACCATGAGGAAGTGGTAGACGGTGGTGATCCCGAACTGCCACCGCGCCAGCTGGAGCACGTCCACGTCATTCAGACTGCTCGCTTCCGTGGTCCGGCATCAGGTCCCGCGGTCCTGATCGTGCCGGGACCAAGGTCCCGGTGCCCAACGCGGCTTTGACAAGCGAGGCGCTCGTTCCGAATCAAGCGCGGTGACCGGCACCACAGGCCTTGCGAACCACTTCACGAATACCTCGACAACAATCCCCGGTCACCCGCCGCCATCGCCGCGCGACGGGCTATCCGACCAGGATTGACGACCGGTTCTTCCCCAGCTCAAGGCAGGTTTCGGTGCGGCGAAGAAAAAACTGCGCCCGAGCCAGAAGTAATTCTGGCGAACCGAAAACCGGCAATTCGCGAAACCGATCTGCTGGCAATTGCCGGAACTCCCCTTTATCGTTGCAGTGAAAGGGGAGTGGAAATCACCGTGAGTACCGCACTGCTGGCGCTGCTGAGCGCGTACGTGCTCGTCCTGGCCGTGGAGCTGCCGGACAAGACGATGATCGCCACCCTCGTGCTGACCACCCGCTTCCGCGCGTGGCCGGTCCTGCTCGGGGTTTCCCTCGCGTTCGCCGTGCAGTCCACGATCGCGGTGCTGTTCGGCCGGGCGCTCACCCTGCTACCGGACGGCCTGGTCGCGGCGGTCGTCGCGGCGTTGTTCGGGCTCGGGGCCTTCCTGCTGTTGCGCGAGGGCTTCTCCGCGGCCGACGAGAGCGGCGAGGACGCGGCGCGCCAAGGGGTGAAGCCGGTGACGTTCCTGCGCTCCGCGGCCACGTCGTTCGGCGTGCTGTTCGCCGCCGAGTGGGGCGACGCGTCCCAGCTGGCGACCGCCGGGCTGACCGCCCGGTACGGCCACCCGCTGATGGTCGGCGCCGGCTCGCTGCTCGCCCTGATCACGGTCGCCTCGGTCGCGGTGTTCATCGGGCACAAGGTGCGCGGCCGCCTCAAGCCGAAGCTGCTGCAGCGCATCGCCGGGTTCGCGTTCGCGGTGTTCGCCCTGCTGGCGGTCGTGCAGGCCTTCGCCTAGGTCGTCAGCGCGATCGTCGCCCGGCGGACCGCGGGCCAGTACGTCCGCCGGGCTCGCGCAACAGCAACGGGCACGTCCGCGGCTACCTGGTGGTGCGCGGCGAACGCATCGCCGCGACCCGATCCGGACCACGAGGCCGAGCACCGGCAGTACGAGGCGGCGGCCGCCGAATACCGCCGCGCGCGTTAACCGCCACGCAGCGCCTCGGCGACCGCGGCGGCGGCGTCCACCACCTGGGGGCCCACGGTTTCGGCGTTGAGCGGGCCCAGCGCGATCACGCCGACGACCGCCCGCAGGCCCGGCACGCCGCGCACCGGCGCGGCGACGCCCGAGGTCCCGCGCTGGGGTTCGCCGGTGACCGCCGCCCAGCCCCGGCTCCCGCGACGCAGGGTCAGCGCCTTGCCCGCGGCGCCGACACCGATCGGGTGGCGGGCGCCGACCCGGTAGGACACGTGGAAGTCGGTCCACGAGGGCTCGACCGTCACCACCGATTCGACCAGGTCACCCTCGGCGATCGACAGGTGCGCGGTCGCGCCGGCCTTCTCCGCCAGCTCGCGCAGCGCCGGACGCGCGGCTTCCCGCAGCTGCGGGACCACCTGCCCGGCCAGCCGCAGCACGCCGATGCCCAGCCGGACCTTGCTGCCGTCGCGCCACACCAGCCCACGCGCGGCCAGCGGCACCAGCAACCGGTAGACGGCGGCGCGGCTGGCGCCGATCGCGACGGCCAGCTCGGAGATCGTGGCCGCGTCGCCGTCGGCGTCGGCCACGGCCTGCAGCAACGCCAGGCCGCGGTCGAGGGTCAGCGAGCCTTCGGCGCTCACTACAGCAGGCCGAGCGCCTCGAGGTCGGTGATCGGTGCCTCGAAGCTGTCGCAGGCGTAGGACGCGAAGAGCGCGCGCACGGCCTTCGCGGCCGGTTCGGACAGCGACTTCGCCTCCGCGGCGAGGGCCTCGCCGTCGGTGGAGGCGAGCGCGTCGCGGACGTCACCGCCGGAGAGGCTGCGCGCCACCGCGACGAGCAGGTTGAGGAAGCCGTGGTGGGTGATGTTGTTGTCCGGATCGTCGTGCCGGACCGCGCGGTGCAGACTGTTGGTCGCCTTGAAGGAGGCGCCGGGCGAGCCGGACAGCACCGCGAGGAAGTCGGCGACCTCGTCGATGCTGGGGAAGTTCTCGCTGGACTGGCCGCCGCAGCGGATCTTGGGCCAGCTGCCGTGCTCGATCACGCGCCGCACGCCGTCGAGCCAGCCCACGCCCCGGCGCGGCTCGACCACGCGGATCACGTCCTCGGGCACGAACTCCGAGACGCGCTCCAGCCACACCTCGTCGACGTCCGAGGGCGCCGGCATCTCGACCATGCGCAGCGACAGCAGCTCGCTGCGGGACTCGACGATCGAGATCGCCTTAGGCACGCCGCCCAGACCGGTGTCGATGATCAGCGACAGCGGCAACGGCTGCTTCGGCTTGATCTTGATCAGCTCGGTGATCAGCTCCGGCAGGCGCGACGCCTGGCACAGGAAGACGCCGAGCAGGCCCGCGTGGTCGCCCTCGCGGCCGGCCAGGTAGTTCCGCAGCGCGTCCGGCATGGTGGCCGTGCCGGGTGGGAAGAGCGCCGAGTCGTCTACGAGCCGTGCGAAGAGGGGCGGAATTCCGCGGGGGCCGGGGGGCGTGAGTTCCACAGCGCTTGACACATGGGACACGCTAGTAGCGTACGGGGACCGGACAACCACGTACGCCCCCCGGACAGTTCACCGCAGGTTCACCAGCCCGAGAACGGGATACCCGGGCAGGCCGGCCACGGCTTTCGTGCCCCGTTCCGGCGTCCCCAGCAGCCACAACCGCTGGGTGTCGCGCACGTTGACCAGCAGGTCGAGCGGCGCCCGCTGGAACAGCACGCGCGCTTCGCCGTCCGCGAGCATCACCCGGCCCTCCGCCTTGCCCGTGCCGCCCGCGGCGTTCGGCGTGATCACGGTGTCCAGGGTCGCGTGGAGTTCCTGCCAGGGCCGCTCCTTCACCGCCGTGGACAGCGTCACCGTGCGCACCGGCAGCATCAGGCCGGCGACGGCGTAGAGCACGGCCAGAACGGTCACGAAACCACCCGTGTACGGCAGGTCGAGATAGGCCTGGTTCACCACCAAGAGCCCCGCCGCGAGCAGCAGGAAGAACCCGGCCATCCCCCACGACCGCCGCCGGGTCTCACGCAGGAACGTGGTCACCACCGGGTCCCGCAGTGCCGCCACCATCGGCCGGGGCTGCGCGGGCGGCTCCACCGAGCCCGGCGCCGGCGCGGTGGTGATCCGGCCGAACCGCCCGGTGAACCCGCCGGGCAGGCCGACCAGCACGCGGCCGCGCGGGTCCGGGCCGACGAAGTACACGCGCCGCAGGCCGGCCAGCAGGATCCGCTTCGACTCCGGCAGCCGCACGACCAGCCAGCGCGGTTCGGGCCCGGGCAGCGCGACGCTGACCTTCGACCCGGCCACCAGCAACTGTCCCGGACCGGGGGTGAGCACGACCGCCGGGTACGCGAGCAGCCGCCCGCACGGCAGCACCCGGAAGACCAGCAGCCACAGCTGGTACCCGGCGACCGCCGCGACGAACGCCGCGAGGCCGGCCGACGGCGCGTCGGTGGTCAGGGCCAGCAGCAGCCCGGCCGCCACGACGATGACGACCGTCGAGCCGATCAGACGACTGCGCTGCTTCTCGACGATCTCGACTTCGAGCGAGTCCGCAGCGGCCGGTTCGCCGGGGCGCGGCTCGTAGGCGAGCACGCGTTGCTGGGTGGGTTCCACACCTCCGAGTCGATCAGGCGACCAGCGGTGTTACCGCTCCACTTCCCTTCGTCGATCACTCAGGTTAGGCTCACCTAAGTAGGAGGTGGCCAGTGACCGAGATCCGACGTCCGCCCGCACCCAGCCCCGCCGAGCGCGCGAAGACCATCGCCGTGCGGAACGGCCCCGGCGCGCTGCTGCCCACCGCGGGCGACCCGACCGGCAGCGATCGCGTGGTGCCCGAGCTCCACCACGTCCACCCCAGCGGCAGCGTCAGCGTCCTGCTGCCGGACGACCACCCACTGCTGGCCCGCACCAGCGCGGCGGACCGCGGCGAGCTGGCCGTGGTGTTCGAACTCGCCGACCACGCGCCGGTCGACCTGCGGGAACCCGTCCGCGGGCTGCTGTGGATCACCGGCTGGCTGCGGCACCTCAGCCCGGAGTCGGCCCGCGCCAGGGCGGTGTCGATCGCCGAGACGCGGCCCGATCCGCGCCTGCTGGACCTCGGCCACGGCCTGAGCCTGTTGCGGCTCACGCCAGCCTCACTCGTCCTAGCCGACGCCGAGGGCACCCACTCGCTGCGGCCGCACATGTTCAACGCCGCCGCGGCGGATCCGTTCGCCGGCTACGAGTCCGGCTGGCTGCGGCACCTGGAAAGCGATCATCCCGACGTCGTCGGCCAGCTCGCCCGGCACATCCCGGAGGAACTGCGCGGCGGCCGGATCCGCCCGCTGGGCCTGGACCAGTTCGGGCTGCGGCTGCGGGTCGAGTCCGGCGACGGCGACCACGACGTGCGCCTGGCCTTCGCCCAGCCGGTGCACAGCCCGGCGCAGCTGAGCATCGAGCTGCGGCGGCTGGTCGGCTGCCCGTTCCTGGCGAAGAACCAGATGCGCGTCCAGCCCTGACGCAGCACACGAACGCAGAACTCGCCTGCACGAACGCAGAACTCGCGCGCACGAGCGTGGGACTCGCGCGCGGGAGGGTGGGACTCGCGGGTCAGGCGAGTTCGGGCGGGAAACCGCCGGTCGCGATCGGGCCCCAGCGCTCGATGGTGACGCGGATGAGGGCCTTGTTCTGCTTGACCATCGCCTCGCGGTACTCGTCCCAGTCCGGGTGCTCGCCCGAGATCGACCGGAAGTACTCCACCAGCGGCTCGACCGCGTCGGGCACGTCCAGCACCTCGGCCCGGCCGTCGAACTGCACCCACGGCCCGTTCCACTCGTCGGAGATCACGCACGCCGACACGGCCGGGGTGCGGCGGGCGTTGCGGGTCTTGGCGCGCTGCGGGTAGGTCGCCACGACGAAGCGGCCCTCCGGGTCGATCCCGGCGGTGACCGGGGACAGCTGCGGGGTGCCGTCGGCGCGCGTGGTCATCAGGATCGCGCGGTGCCGCGGCCGGAGGAACTCCAGCAGCTCGGCACGGTCCACGCGGTCCGCGGTAGCAATCTTGGCCATGTCACCAGACGGTAGCGTGCGGACGTGCTCCGCTCCTGGCTCCGCCCCGAACGTCCCGCGCTGCCCGAACCGGTGGACGCCGCGACGGCACGTCGGCTGAAGATCGAGCTGGTCGTCGTCTTCTCGATCACGCTGGGCCTGTCCGGCGCGCGCAGCCTGCTGTCGCTGATCGACTCGCTGCTGCAGCCGGAACCGCTGTCCGACCAGCAGGTCGCGCTGAACGTCCCGCAGCGCGCCGCCGACCTGCTGGACCTGCTCGCCCAGCTGCTGTCCGCGGTGCAGCTCGTCGGGTGGGGCGCGCTCGGCGCGTACCTGCTGTGGCGCGGCGGGATGAAGCTGGCCGAGGTGGGCCTGGACCGCGACCGCCCCGGCCGGGACCTGCTGTGGGGCGCCGGGCTGGCCGCGTTGATCGGCGTTCCGGGTCTGGTGCTGTACTTCGTCGGCTGGAAGCTCGGGGTCAACCTCGCGGTCGTCCCGTCCCGGCTGGACGACACCTGGTGGCGCCCGATCGCGCTGACGTTGTCCGCGTTCGGCAACGCCTTCGCCGAGGAAGTGCTGGTCGTCGGCTACCTGCTGACCCGGCTGCGGCAGCTGGCCTGGCGCGAGAACACCGCGCTGGTCGCCGCCGCCGTGCTGCGCGGGTCCTACCACCTCTACCAGGGCTTCGGCGGGTTCGTCGGCAACTTCGTCATGGGCCTGGTGTTCGGCCGCGTGTGGCAGCGGACCAACCGGCTGGTGCCGCTGGTCGTCGCGCACACGCTGCTCGACGTGGTGTCGTTCGTCGGGTACTCGCTGCTGCGCGGACACGTCAGCTGGCTGCCCTGACCATTACGCTCAGCCCGTGACCACCGAAACCCCCAGGGTGGACAGCGAGGTCGGCCCGCTGCGCGCCGTCCTGCTCCACCGGCCGGGCAACGAGCTCACCAGGCTCACCCCGCGCAACAACGACAAACTGCTGTTCGACTCGATCCCGTGGGTCGGCCGCGCCCAGGAGGAACACGACGCGTTCGCCGGGGTCCTGCGCGGCCGCGGCGTCGAGGTGCTCCTGCTGGCCGACGTGCTGCGGGAGGCGCTGGCCGATCCGCGCGCGCACGCCGCGGGGGTGCACGCCGCGGTCGACGACCGGCGCCTGGGCGAGGACCTGGGGGACGCGCTGCGCTCGCACCTGTCCGATGTGGACGCGACGACGCTGGCCGAGGTCCTGATGGCCGGCCTGACGTTCGAGGAGCTGCCCGCCGCCGAGGGCGCGTCGCTGGTCCGCAAGATCCACCACCCGCACGACTTCGCGGTCGACCCGCTGCCGAACCTGCTGTTCACCCGCGACTCGTCGGTGTGGATCGCGGACCGGGTGGCGATCTCGTCGCTGGCGATGCCGGCCCGTCGCCGCGAGACCGCGCTGCTCGACCTCGTCTACGCCTACCACCCGCGGTTCGCCCACGCCTCGCGTGCCTACGGCGCCCATTCGGCGCCGGTCGAGGGCGGCCGCGTGCTGCTGCTCGCGCCGGGCGTGCTGGCCGTCGGCATCGGCGAGCGCACCACGGCCGCCGGCGCGGAGTCGCTGGCGCGCTCGCTGTTCGCCGACGACATCGCCCACACCGTGCTCGCGGTGCCGATCGCGCAGGCCCGCGCCACGATGCACCTGGACACCGTCTGCACGATGGTCGCGCCGGACGCCGTGGTGATGTACCCGCTGGCCCGCGACGAGCTGGTGGCGTTCACGCTGCGCCCGGACGGCGACGGCTCGCTGCGCGTGGACGGCCCGCAGCCGTTCCTGCACGCCGCGGCCGAGGCGATGGGCATCGAGAAGCTGCGCGTGATCGACACCGGCCTCGACCCGGTGACCGCGGAACGCGAGCAGTGGGACGACGGCAACAACACGCTGGCGCTGGCGCCCGGCGTGGTGGTGGGCTACGAGCGCAACGTGGAGACCAACGCGCGACTCGCGGACGCCGGCATCGAGGTGCTGGCCATCGCCGGTTCCGAGCTGGGCTCCGGCCGGGGCGGGCCGCGCTGCATGTCGTGCCCCGTCGTCCGCGACCCGATCGTGAATTAGGAAAGGCTAAGCTGAATTAGCACGCCCTAAATAAGCACTTCCTAATCTCGGTAAGCCTACCCAAACGAAAGGGGAATCACCAGGTCCGAATGGTTAACGATCAGCGAAATGGCCTATTCTTGAGTCATGGCGATGCTGAAGAAAGAACCGCGCTCCAAGTTCTACGAGCTCCTGCAGCAGCAGGTGCAGAACGAGTTCCACGCTTCCCAGCAGTACGTGGCGCTGGCGGTCTGGTTCGACAACGCGGACCTGCCCCAGCTGGCCAGGCACTTCTACCGCCAGGCGGTGGAGGAGCGCAACCACGCGCTGGCGATCGTGCAGTACCTGATCGACACCGACCACCACGTGGACATCCCGCCCACCGGCCCGGTCCGCAACGACTTCGCCGAGCCCCTCGAGCTGGTCGAGCTGGCGCTGGAGCAGGAGAAGGAGGTCACGGCCGACTTCCGCACCCTGATGAAGGCCGCCCGCGCCGAGGACGACTACCAGGGCGAGCAGTTCCTCCAGTGGTTCCTCAAGGAGCAGGTCGAGGAGGTGTCGCAGATGTCCACGCTGGTCAACGTGGTCAAGCGCGCCAACGGCAACATGTTCGAGGTGGAGACCTGGCTGGCCCGCGAGTCCGTCGGCGACGACGGCGCGCCGGAGATGCCGCCGGTCGCCGGTGGCGCCCTGTAGGACCGCCATACCGCGGAGCGCGCCTGCCTGTTGACGGCACGGAGCCCGGGCTTCGGCCCGGGCTCCGTCGTGTCAGCAAGCCGGCGCGGCGCCCAGTTCCCAGCTCACCACGGTGTCGGTGGAATCGACGTAGAACGTGTAGTTCGCGCCCGATCCGGTGGCGGCGCGGTAATTGCCCGCACCGGCCGTCAGATCAGGATAGGCATTCCTCAGTTCCGCGACGGTGGAACCGATGCCGACGTTTTCCGGAGTGCGTGCACCGGTCGCGGCGAAGACCACCACACCGTCGGCCGGCGAAATGGTGACCGTGGCGATGTTCGCCATGCCCTCGATGAGCCGGTAGCCGATGCATTCGGTGGGCGCGGTGTCCGTGTCGGCGAGCATTCCGGTGGCCTTGGCCTCGTCGAAGCTCATCCCGAGCCGCAGTTGCCGGTACCCGGTGGGGCCGAGGACCGCGGCGGTGGCCGGCTCGGGACGGGCGCTGGCGCCGCTGCTGCTCGGCGGCGCGGGCCGGGAGGTGCCGCTCGGCGGCGGCGCGGGAGTGGCGGTGGTCGTCGACGTCGGCGGAGCCGGCTGCACGGGCAGTTCGGGGAACGACGGCGGCACCACAACCGGCCCGGGCCCGTCCGTGGTGGTCGACGGGGCGCTGGTGGTGGGGCGGGGGGCCTGGTGCACGCCGGGGTCCTGGCGTTCGGCCACGAGCCCCAGGGTCACCAGCAGGACGGCGGTGAGGACGCCCCCGGAGGCGGCCACGGCGGTGCGCTGCCGACGACGACGGCGGGCGCCGCGCACGATGGTGCTCTCGGCTCCCGGCGCGGGCGTGATCGCCAGCCGGTCGTCGTCGAACAGCCGCCGCAGCTCGTCGCCGAGCTCGTCGTCGGGGTTCACCAGTCGTCCCTCCCTCCGGTGATCGTGCCGATCTTGGTCCGCAGCGTCGCGATCGCCTTGCTGGCCTGGCTCTTCACCGTGCCCGTGCTGACACCCAGCGAGGAGGCGATCTCGGCCTCGGACAGGCCCTCGTAGTAGCGGAGCACGATGACCGCGCGCTGGCGCGGCGGCAGCTCGCGCAGGGCCTGCCACAGCGGCTCGTGCTCGAACGGGTCCACCGGTGCGGCGGCGCGCTGCTCGGGCACGTCGGCGACCAGGCTCTCCCGCTTCAGGCGCCGCCAGCGGCTGATGTGCGCGTTCGCCATCGCGCGGCGGACGTAGGCGAGCGGATCGGCCGTCTTGCGTTGCACGTGGGCCCAGCGGGAGCCGACCTTCTCCAGCACGGTCTGCACCAGGTCGGCGGCGTCGTGTGGATTGCCGGTGAGCACGTGGCCGTACCGGAGCAGCCCGGGCAAGCTGGCCTGCACGAACTCGCCGAAGTCCGCCAGCTCGTCGCTCACCGCTGACCCCCTCCCCGCCGCGCGGCCGCCTCCCCAGGCAATGGCCATCGCGGCCGAGGTCACCGTATCGCCTCCCTCGATCGAGCGTCTTGCCCCTTCGCCCACTCCACGCATGACGGCCCCCTCCGGTTGTCCGGCGCTCTCCGGGGGACGTCTCAGCGGGGGTCGCGTTGCGCGAGGCTCGCGGGCAGCTCGAAGGTGCCGTCCGGGCTCGGCGGGAAGGGGTGCACGGCCACCACGGCCTCGGCGCGGATCGGGCCGTACACGTGCGGGAAGAGGATGCCGTCCGGGTGCGGAGGGGCGCCGGCCTCCCAGCGCAGCGGGACGTCCAGGCGCGCCGGGTCGATTTCCAGCAGCACCAGGTCCGTGCGCCCGGCGTAGAGCGCGTTCGCCGGGATCGCCACCGTGCCCGGGTCGGAACAGTGGATGAACCCGACGGTGTCGAGGGACGGCGCGCGGTAGTCCGCGCCCGTCCACTCGCCGGCCGCGCAGAGGTGCAGGATCACTAGCGGAGCGTCAGCTGCCGTCCGACCAGGCCGTCGCGGGCCCGGCGCTCGGCGGCGGTCAGCGGCTCGGCGTCCACCGACTTCAGCGCCTCGTCCAGGCGGGCGCCCAGCTGCTCGGCCGGCTCGACCCACTCGCGGGCGTGGGCCTCCGGGTCCAGGTCCCAGACCGGAACCAGCAGGCCGTGCGCGCGGAACGACCCGGCGTAGCGGGAACCCTCGCCGAGCGACAGCTCACCTGCCGCGGACAGCCGCGCAAGCGCTTGCATCAGGCGACCCTCCGGCTCGCGGCGGACCCAGCGCAGGTGCGCCTTCTCCCCGGCGAGCACCCAGTACGAGCCGGTGCCCAGCCGCTCGGTCGGCATGATCGCCTCGTTGGCCCGCTCCAGCGACACCTTGACCTCGCCGCTGGGATCGGTGTCCTCGGGCAGCCACCAGTCGAAGTTCGGGTGCAGGGTGACGTCCAGCTCGGCGTCGGCCACCAGCAGGTCCTGCAGGCGCTCGCCCTCCTGCGGCGGGCTGGTGGTGTCGGGCACCGGCAGCACGTCGCCCGGCTCGGCCGTCAGCGCCCACCGGATCGCGCGGCCCAGGTCGCGGCTCACGTCGCTGGACCGGGTCTGCACCTGGAGCCCGACGAACACCTCGCCGTCGGTGCGCACGAACGCGGCGGCGGCCATCGGCAGCACGGTCGCCAGCGTGATCTTCCGGTCCCCGGCGTCCACAAGGGACAGCGGCGCGGTGGCCGACGGCACGAACTCGCGCAGCGCGATCAGCTCCGGCTCGGCGGCCAGCCCCTCGAACGGCTGCCCCACGAACACGTCGCGGATCTTCGGTGCCTTGTCCTTCTTCGGACCCCGCTTGCGCGCGCCCTTGCCCATCTCGCCTCCTCGACTACAGGCCGCAGACGCTACCGAACCGGGCACGGCCCGCCGGATCGGGGGATTAGGCTCGGGTCGTGTTCGATCCCCGTGACCCCGCCTTCCTCGCCGACCCCTACCCGGAGTTCGCCCGCCTGCGCGCGCAGGCGCCGGTGCACCGGCACGACGGGCTGGGCCTGGCGATCGCGGTGTCCCACGCGGCCGCGTCGGCGGTACTGCGGCACCGCGGGCTGGGCCGGATCTGGACCGACGCGAGCCCGGCCGAGCAGTTCGTGTCGTTCAACCTGCTGCACCGCAACTCGCTGCTGGAGAACGAACCGCCGGTGCACACGCGGCTGCGGCGGTCGATCTCGTCGGCGTTCGGGCGCGGGCACGTGGAGCGGCTGCGGCCGACGGTGATGAAGCTGGCGGACGACCTGGTGGCGAAGCTCGCCGCGGCCGGCTCGGGTGACCTGCTGGAGGCGCTCGCGCAGCCGCTGCCGGTCGCGGTGATCTCCGAGCTGCTCGACGTGCCCGAGGCCGACCGGCCGCGGCTGGTGCCGTGGTCGAACGCGATCGTGAAGATGTACGAGTACGGGCTGCCCGAGGAGGGCCGGGTGGCGGCCGAGCGCGCGGCGACCGAGTTCGTCGAGTTCCTGCGGGAGCTGGCCGAACGGCGCCGCCGGGAGCCGGGCGAGGACCTGATCACGGACCTGCTGCACGGGGAAGAGGCCGCGCCGCGAAGCGGCTCCGTTGAGGGTGGCGGTGGGCGACGGGTGGGACTCACCGAGGACGAGGTGGTCGCGACGGCGGTGCTGCTGCTGATGGCCGGCCACGAGGCGACGGTCAACGTGATCGGCAACGGCGTGTGGGCCCTGCTGCGGCACCCGGACCAGTGGAAACGCCTGGTCGACGACCCGGACCTGATGCCGACCGCGGTGGAGGAGCTGATCCGCTTCGACTCGCCGCTGCAGCTGTTCGAACGCACCGCGACCGAGGACGTGGAGATCGCCGGATTCCGGGTCGCGAAGGGCGAGAAGATCGCCGCGCTGCTCGGCGCGGCCGCGCGCGACCCGGAGGTGTTCGCCGATCCGGACACGCTCGACGTCGGCCGCACCGAGGGCACGCACCTGGGCTTCGGCGCCGGGATCCACTACTGCATCGGCGCGCCGCTGGCCCGGATCGAGATCGCCGCCGCGCTGTCGGCCCTGACCCGCCGCCTCCCCGGCCTGCGCCTGGCGGGCGACCCGGAGCGGCGGCCGGAGTTCGTGATCCGCGGGCTGAAGAACCTGCCGGTGACGTTCTAGCGGGCCGCGCCGGTGGGGCGGGCCGTGCGCAGCTCCGGCGCCGGCGCGCCCCTCACGGAGCGCACCTGCAGCGGGCGCAGCAGGTCGCCGCGGACCGGGGCCAGCAGCGTCGTCAGGCGGTAGACCAGCACCGCGGTCAGCCCGGCCAGCACGGCGGCCGAGGTGTTCAGCAGCCCGGTCAGCAGCACGCCGTCCGCCATCGCCTGGACGCCGTCCTTGAGACGCCACACGATGACCAGCACCATCAGCACCTCGTTGACCACCCAGGCCGCCCACCAGGCCAGCACCAGCCGCGACGGGCGGGGGCGGCGCGCCGGGGCGCGGCCCAGCACCAGGTGTTCCAGCTCGGCGAGGATGGAGCCGGCCATCACCAGGTTCACGCCCGGCACCAGGACCCCGGCCACGACCTCCCGCGTCGAGCGGGCCGGTTCCTGTCCGGCGGCCTCGGCGGCGGCGCCGCGGGCGATCAGCAGCCACCACAGCGTCGCCGCGATGGCGATGAGCCCGAACACCACGGTGAGCAACGACGCGATGATCTCCAGCGCGTCGGAGAACGCCACGGTCGTCGCGTGCAGGGCCGTCGTGCGGCTGGCCACCAGCAGCGCGTAGCGCCAGAACTCGGCGCCCGCCGCGACGGCCGCGAGCCCGGCGAGGAACCACAGGATCGTGACCGCGTTGCGGTGCAGCACCCGCACGCGCTCGACCGGGCTGGGGTACCCGGACGGCGTGCCGGGCACCGCCGTCGGCACCCGCCAGGCCAGGTGCGGGAAGCCCCAGCGCGGCGGCACGTGGTAGGACGGCGGACCGTCGTAGCGCTCGGCGGCGCGGGCCGGGCGGGGACGGATCGCACCCGGCGGAGGGTTCGCCACCCAGCGGACCCGCGGTCGCGCTCGGTAGGGCCTCGGGGTCGGGTGCATGGGACCTACAGGACCTCGGGTGGACCGTCGTGCTCGCCGACGACCGGGCGGCCCTCGGTCGCCCAGGACTTCATGCCGCCGGCCACGTTGATCGCGTCCCAGCCGCTCGCGTTGAGCCAGGCCGCGGCCCGCGCGGAGCGGCCGCCGGTGCGGCACACCACGTAGAGCGGCCGGTCGTCGGGCAGCTGGGCCAGTTCGTCGGTGCGCGCCGGCAGCTCGCCGAGCGGGATGTGGACCGCGCCCGGGGCGTGTCCGGCGTCCCACTCGTCCTGCTCGCGGACGTCCAGCAACACCAGCCCGTCCGTGGGGAGCTCGGAGACGGACGCGGTCGGGATGTCACCTGGTTGCACGTTCACATACTGACACGCGCACCCATCAACTGCACGTGAGCCAGCAAAAGGGGCCACCTCCCGGCATCGGAGGTGGCCCCTTCTCGGGTTGCGCCCGGGTCAGTGCGCGGTCGCCTTCTCCGAGCCTGCGCCGGTCAGCGACCGGACCTCCATCTCGGCGTACTTCTTCTCGTCGTGCTCCTTCGACAGGATCGTGCCGAGGAAGCCGAGCAGGAACGACACCGGGATGGACACCAGGCCCGGGTTCTCCAGCGGGAACCAGTGGAAGTCCACGCCCTTGATCATCGGCTTCGGCCCGCCGGACACCGCCGGCGAGAAGACGATCAGGACGACGGTGACGAGCAGGCCGCCGTACATGCTCCACAGCGCGCCCTGGGTGTTGAACCGCTTCCAGAACAGCGAATACAGCAGGGTCGGCAGGTTCGCCGAGGCCGCCACCGCGAAGGCCAGCGCGACCAGGAAGGCCACGTTCTGGTTCTTGGCGAGGATGCCGCCGACGATGGCCAGCGCGCCGATCACGACCGCGGTGATGCGGGCGACGCGCACCTCGGCCGCCTTGCTGTCCACCTGACCCTTCTTGATCACGTTGGCGTAGACGTCGTGCGCGAACGACGCCGACGCGGTGATCGTCAGGCCGGCCACCACCGCGAGGATCGTCGCGAATGCGACCGCGGCGATGAACCCGAGCAGGATCGGCCCGCCCAGTTCGAGCGCGAGCAGCGGCGCGGCCGAGTTGGTCGTGCCCGGCGCCGAGTTGATCGTCTGCGGCCCCACCAGCGCACCGGCGCCGTAGCCCAGCACCAGGGTGAACAGGTAGAAGATGCCGATCAGGACGATCGCCCAGACGACCGACTTCCGCGCGTCCTTCGCGGTGGGCACCGTGTAGAAGCGCATCAGCACGTGCGGCAGGCCCGCGGTGCCCAGCACCAGCGCGATGCCCAGCGACAGGAAGTCCAGCTTGCTGGTGTCGGTCTTGCCGTACTGCTTGCCCGGGTTGAGCAGCGCGTCACCGTTCGCGCCGCCGCGTTCGACGGCGCCCTGCAGCAGGTTCGAGAGGTTGAAGCCGAACTTGGCCAGCACCCACAGGGTCATCGCCAGCGCGCCGAGGATCAGCAGCACGGCCTTGATGATCTGCACCCAGGTGGTGCCCTTCATGCCGCCGATCAGCACGTAGACGATCATCAGGATGCCGACGATCGCGATGACCGCGTTCTGGCCCCAGTCGCTCCGGATGCCGAGCAGCAGGTTGACCAGGCCGCCGGCGCCGGCCATCTGCGCGAGCAGGTAGAAGAACGACACCGCGAGCGTGGACACCGCGGCCGCCGCGCGGATCGGCCGCTGCCGCATCCGGAACGCGACCACGTCGCCGAGGGTGAACTTGCCGGTGTTGCGCAGCAGCTCGGCGACCAGCAGCAGCGCGACCAGCCACGCGACGAGGAACCCGATGGAGTAGAGGAACCCGTCGTAGCCGTTGACCGCGATCGCGCCGGCGATGCCCAGGAACGACGCCGCGGACAGGTAGTCACCGGAGATCGCGATGCCGTTCTGCGGGCCGGTGAACGAGCGGCCGGCGGCGTAGTAGTCGGAGGCGGTCTTCGTGTTGCGGCTGGCGCGGAACACGATGACGAGGGTGATCGCGACGAAGATCGCGAAGATGATGATGTTCAGCGTCGGGTTGCTGCCCTCGACGCCCTGCGCGAGGTTCGTCACTGCGCGCCTCCTTCGATCTCACCACGGAGCTTGTCGGCGATCGGGTCGAGCTTGCGGTTGGCGTACCGCACGTAGAGCCCGGTGATGAGGAACGTCGACACGAACTGCAGCAGGCCGATGAGCAGGCCGACGTTGAAGTTGCCGATCAGCTTCGTGGACATGAAGCCGTGGGCGTAGTCGGCGAGCAGGACGTAGACGAGGTACCAGACGAGGAAGAGGACGGTCATCGGGAAGACGAAGGCCCGCAACCTCTTGCGGAGCTCGGCGAACTCGGGGCTCGCCTGCACCTTCTGCCAGTTGTCACCCGGACCCGTCTCGTCGACGAGGTCCTGGTCGCTGGTGCTCACGGGACAACCTCCCTTTCCATGGTCGCTACCTCTTCCGGTCGTGTGACGCGGGTAGATCTTGCCGTGAAACGTGAGAGTTGTTGTTAATCCTTTTGAGTGAATGATCTTACGGAGAGTTGACGATCTTACGCCGGTTTGACGTAGGAATGTCCATTTGCCGAATCACCAAACGGCCAAGATGGGATGAGAAGTCAACGGACGGTAAACGAAACCGCTAAGCGAGTGAAACTCTTCCGGGTCAGAGGTGAGGTCACGCAGCGTTCGGGGGCGCCGCTGCCCGGCACCACCGACGCGACACGCCGCGCCCGCGCTTTCCCGCCATTCGGGCGCGGCCAGTCCCGGCCGCGCCCGAATGGCCACGGCCCGCCGGATGCGAACCGCGGCCAGCCCAGGTCCGCACCTTCCCACCGTTCGGGCGCGGCCAGTCCCGGCCGCGCGCCCCGTCAGGCAACCGCCCTCTCGGCGCTCCACTGCCCACATCGCGACGCGAACCACGCCGCACCTTCACCGTTCCGGCGCGGTCCTCCCCGGCCACGCCCACCAGCCGCACTGGCCCACGGCCCGCCGGATGCGAACCGCACCGCGCCCAGGTCCGCACCTTCCCGCCGTTCCGGCGAGGCATGCGCACAGCCGTCCCCCGGCCCACGGCCCACCGAGGCAGAACTCACCGCGACCGAGCCCGCACCTCCCGTGCGAACCCCGGCCGCCGTTACTTGCGGTGCCGGCCGCGGCCCATGCGGGAGCGTTCCTCCGCCTGGCCGAACCGCGCCACCGCGCGGTCCCGCATGAAGCCGAGCCGGTCGGGGGCGTGCAGTCGCAGCATCACCGCGTTGACGTCCGCCGGTTTGCCGTTCGGCGTCGCCAGGCTGACCAGGATCGTCACCGCGAACGCGACCGGCACCGTGATCAGCGCGGGCTGGTCGGTGAACCACGGTGCCCAGTCCCCGGTGAAACGGCTGGCCATGTCCACCCCCAGCGCGCCCAGCACCAGCCCGCCGCCGATGATCATCCCCGCCATCGCGCCCGGCCAGGTCAGTCCGCGCCACCACACGCCGAGCAACAGCAGCGGCGAGAACGTCGACGCGGCCAGCGCGAACGACATCCCCACGCTCAGCGACAGGTCGTTGGGCCGCAGGAACAACGCCAGCGCCAGCGGCACCAGCCCGACCACCCCGGCGGCGATCCGGAAATCCAGCACCCGCCCCTTCGACAGGTCCGTCGACACCACACCCGCCAGGCTCACCAGCAACCCCGACGACGTGGACAGGAACGCCGCGAACGCCCCGGCCAGCACGACCGCGCCGAGCACCTGCCCCACCACCCCCGGCACCATCGCCGACGGCAGCCGCAGCACGGCGGCGTCGGTCTGGCCGGTCACCAGCAGCTCCGGCACGTACATCCGGGACAGCGCCCCGAGGATCGTCGGGAACAGGTAGAACAGCCCGAGCAGCAGCAGGACGTGCACCGTGGTCCGGCGCGCCGCCCGCCCGTCCGGGTTGGTGTAGAAGCGGACCAGCACGTGCGGCAGACCCATGGTGCCGAGGAACGTCGCGAAGATCAGCGAATACGTCTGCAGCAGGTCCCGCAACCCCTCCGACCCCGGATGCAGCCACTCGGAGTTGGTGACCTTCGCGTCGCTCACCGTCGGCACCGGGGTGCCTGCCGCGAACCACACCTGCGTGCCCCGCGGCAGCTCCTGCGTCGAGCCCCGCAGCCAGATCTCGTCGTGCGGGGCCGGTTCGCCGGGGTGCCGGATCTGGACCTGCGTCAGCGTGCCGACCTCGAAGGCGACATCGGTGCGAATGTCCACAGTGGTCGCCGAGGCGAACACCGGCGGCGCCGGCGAACCGAGCGAACCGGCCGGCCCCGGCTTGCCACCGGCCAGGAACACCGCACACAGCACGAACGCGGGCACCGCGATCGCGAACAGCTTGAGCCAGTACTGGAACGCCTGCACCACGGTGATCGCGCGCATCCCGCCCGCGATCACGTTGACGCCGACCAGCACGCTCACCGTCACCGCGCCGACCCAGGCCGGCGCGTCCAGCACCGTCGTCAGCGCCAGCCCGGCGCCCTGCAGCTGCGGGACCATGTAGAGGATCCCGATGAACACCACGAAGAACGTGCCGCACCGGCGCAGCGCGACCGACCCGAGCCGCGCCTCCAGGAAGTCCGGCAGCGTGTACGCGCCCGAGCGGCGCAGCGGCGCGGCGACGAACAACATCAGCGCGAGGTACCCGGCGGTGAAACCGATCGGGAACCACAACCCGTCGGCGCCGTCCTTGAGGATGATCCCGGCGATCCCGAGGAACGACGCGGCCGACAGGTACTCACCGGAGATGGCGGCGGCGTTGCGGCGCGAGCGGACCGTGCGGCGCGCGACCAGGAAGTCGTGCGTGGTGTTGGCGAACCGGGACGAGCGGTGACCCAGGTAGAAGGTCAGCGCGGCGACGGTCGCGATGCCGCTCAGCGCCCACGGGTTCAGGTGCACGATCCGGATTGTCCCCTGCGGCGGGACCGGTCCCGACGGCCGGTCACGACTCGATCATGTCCACGAAGTCCCGCTCGTGCCGCTCGGCCAGCCGGTTGTAGGCCAGGCCCGCGAGCAGCAGCAACGGGAACGGCAGCAGCCCCAGCAGCAGCCACGCCAGCGGCACGCCGATCACGCGCAGCGCCGCGAACCCCGGCCACAGGTAGAAGGCCAGCGGCAGCGCGCCGAGCAGCACCAGCACCAGCGTGCTCAACCCGATCGCGGTGCGCAGCTGGTGCTTGACCAGGTCGCGGATCAGCAGCTCACCCCAGCTGGTCTGCTGCTCCAGCTCCAGGCGCGCGCGCAGCGTCGGCGTGGTGCGCCGGGACCGCGGATCGGCCAGCACCACCCGCTGCCGCTTCGGTGGTTTCGCCGGCTCCGGTGGCGCCTCGGGCGGCGGCACGGCTGACACCGGCTCCACCGACGCGGGCTGGTAGTTCTTGCCCAACGTCGGGTCCGGTTCCCGCACCCCGTCGACGCGACGGTGGAAGTCCTCGGTCATCGACCACCCGTGAGTCGGTCCTTGAGCTCACGGGTGTGCCGCCGGGAGACCGGGAGCAGCTTCTCCTCGTTGCCGATCACGACCTGGTAGCCGCCCTGCCCCATGCGCAGTTCGGTGATCAGGTTCAGCGCGACCAGGAACGACCGGTGGATGCGCACGAACCCGGCCTTCTCCCAGCGCTCCTCCAGCTGGGTCAGCGGGATGCGGACCAGGTGGCTGTTGCCGTCCTTGGTGAACAGGCGCGCGTAGTCGCCCTGCGCCTCGACCCAGCGCACCGACGAGCGCGGCACGAGCTTCGTGGTCCCGGCGAGCTCGACCGGGATCACCTCGTCGTCGTCCGGCGCGGCGGGCGCGGCCGCACCCGGACCGGGCGGGGCCACCGTCTTCAGCTTCTCCAGCACCCGCTCGACCGCCCGGTCCAGCCGGTGCTGGTTGCACGGCTTGAGCAGGTAGTCCACTGCGCCCAGGTCGAACGCGTTGACGGCCTCGTGCGCGTGCCCGGTGACGAACACCAGCACCGGCGCGGGGCTCATCGCCGAGAACACGCGCGCCATCTCCATGCCGGACAGGCCGGGCATCTGGAGATCGGCGAACACCGCGTCGATCGGCGGCAGGCCGCGGTCCTTGCGCTCACGCACCTCCGGATCGTCCGAGGCCAGCACGCGCAGCGCCTCGGAAGCGTCGACCGCGGTGAACACGCGGCCGATGTGGGGGTTGTTCCGCAGGGTGTCGACCAGCAGGTTCAACCCGTGCGGCTCGTCGTCCACGGCCAGGACGAGCAGTCTGGTGTCTTGTTGCGCACTCACAGTGACTCGCATCCTGCCTACTGCACGATGCGATGTCCATACCGCGAATGAATGTTCGACCCGGCCTGCTTGGCGGTGCGGGTAGCGGAACCTCAGACGGCCCCTCGCTGTGGGATCGCCTCCTCATGAACGCCAGTTCACCACGTCGGCGCTGTCCTCGCGAGGAGCCGCCTGAGAACCCGCGGCGGTGCCAGTTGCGTGCGTGGCCAACTGCAAGGCCTCAAATCCCGTAGCGTGACCACGCTACGCGCTGTGCGACCGCGTCCAGGAGCGCCTGGGCGGCCGCAGGTGCGCCGATCCCCAGCCGGGCCAGCAGCGGCTTCTTCGGCTCGGCGATCGTGATCTCGGCGTCCGGCCAGCGCTGCTCGACGACCTCCCGCAGGTTGCCGATCCCGTCGACCAGGCCCAGCTCGACGGCCTTCGCGCCGAGCCAGACGTCACCGGTGAACAGCTCCTCGGTGTCGGCGAGCCGGTCGCCGCGGCGTTCCTTCACCCAGTCCACGAACATCTCGTGCAGCTGGGAGTGCATCTTCTTCAGCCACTCGACGTCCTCGGGCTTCTCCGGGGCGAACGGGTCGAGCCGCTTCTTGTTCTCGCCCGCGGTGTGCACCCGCCGCTCGATGCCGAAGCGCTCCAGCAGGCCGGTGAACCCGAACCCGCCGCTGATCACGCCGATCGAGCCGACCATCGACGTGCGGTGCGCGTAGATCTCGTCCGCCGCGCAGGCCAGCCAGTAGCCGCCGGAGGCCGCGACGTCCTCGCAGAACGCGATCACCGGCACGCCCGGCTTCTTGGCCGCGAGCTGCCGGATCCGCTCGGCGACCAGGCCGGACTGGGTCGGCGCGCCGCCCGGGGAGTTGATCTGCAGCGCGACCGCCTTGAGCCGGTCGTGGTCGAACGCGCGGGTCAGCGCCGACTCGACGGCCGCGAGGTTGATGGTGCCGCGCGCCAGCGGCGAGGGCGTCGGGGTGATCACCCCGTGCAGCTTGACGACGGCCACCACGTCCTTGCGGTCGCCCCGGTCGCCGATGCGCGAGATCTTGCTGCTCAGCCTGTCCGTCACGCTGGTCATGGCGCCAGGTTACGGACTCCTTCGGACTTGTGCAGACGGCCGTTGCGCGCCGGCTCGGGCGGGGCGTCCGCGTAGTCCGGCAGGTCGGTGCGCACGCCGGGCGCGAACTTCGGCACCCGCAGCGTCACCTTCATCCCGGCACCCGGCGCGGTCTCGACCATCAGCGCGTACTCGTCGCCGAAGAGCTGACGCATGCGGGCGTTGATGTTGCCCAGCCCGACGTGCGCGCCGGTGCGGTGCGAGTTGCGCAGGTCGGCCAGCCGCGCCGGGTCCATGCCGATGCCGTCGTCCTCGACGCTGATCAGCGCCTCGGTGCCGTAGTCGGACGCGGTCACGGTGACCATGCCACCGGTCGGCTTGTTCGCCAGGCCGTGCTGCACGGCGTTCTCCACGAGCGGCTGGATGATCAGGAACGGCACCACGACCGACAGCACCTCGGGCGCGATCTTCAGGCGCACCTCCAAGCGGCCGCCGAACCGGGCGCGCTCGATGGTCAGGTAGCGGTCGATGTTGCGCAGCTCGTCGGCCAGCGTGGTGAACATGCCGGAGGTGCGGAACGAGTAGCGCGTGAAGTCGGCGAACTCCTGCAGCAGCTCGCGCGCCTCCTCCGGGTCGGTGCGGATCAGCGCGGAGATGGTGTTGAGCGCGTTGTAGATGAAGTGCGGCGAGATCTGCGCGCGCAACGCCTTGATCTCGGCCTGTTGCAGCTGGTGCTTGGACTCCTCGAAGCGGGCCAGCTCGAACTGGGTGGTGACGAACTGCGCGACCGCGTCGGCCATCTGGATCAGGCGCTTGCCGGAGCTGCGGCCGACCACGATGAGCGCGGCCTCGACCTCGTCCTCGACCAGCAGCGGCACGATCACCGCGGTCTTCATCTTGCAGGTGCCGCGGTGGTCGCACGGGACGTCGTCGTGCGAGACGACCTCGCGGCGGGCCTTGCGGATCGACAACATGACCGCGTTCGCCAGGTCGAGGTAGTGGTCGTTGGCCTCGCCGTCCCAGGACACCAGCGTGCCCTCGTTGTCGGTGATGCCGACGGCGACGCACTTGAGCAGTTCGAGCAGCTGCGAGGTGATGCGGTCGGCGCTGGCCTGGTCGAAGCCCTCGCGCAGGTCCGGGGTCGCGCGGGACATGTGGTAGACGGCCTCGAGCACCGCGTCCTCGATCGAGCTGCTCGGCTTGCGCGTCCGAGCCAGCACCACGATCAGGACGATCAGCAGCACACCCGCCACGCTCCACGGGATGATTTGCGAGATCGGCAGACCGGGCACGGCGTCAATGCTCTGCGCTCGTGACGCCCGGTGCAAGCTCTTCAGCGCACTTTCTGTGCAGACTTCGCCACCCTGCGGGGTGACACGCTACTTGAGCAGGCGCGACAGGCGACGATCCGCCAGCGGCTTGCCACCCGTCTGGCAGGTGGGGCAGTACTGGAAAGACTTGTCGGCGAACGACACCTCACGCACCGTGTCCCCGCACACCGGGCACGGCAGGCCGGTCCGGGCGTGCACCCGCAGGCCGGACCGCTTCTCGCCCTTGAGGCGGGCCGCGTCCTGGCCCACCGAGCGCTCCACGGCGCTGGTCAGGATCTCGTGCACCGCCGCGGCCAGCCGGTCCAGCGCGTCGTCGGACAGCTTGCCCGCGGTCGCGAACGGGGACAGCCGCGCGGCGTGCAGGATCTCGTCCGAGTAGGCGTTGCCGATCCCGGCGATCACCGACTGGTCCGTCAGCACCCACTTGAGCCGCTCGGTCCGGCCCGCCAGCAGCTCGGCCAGCGAGTCCCGGTGCAGCGACAACGCGTCCGGGCCCAGCCGCGCGATGCTGGGCACCTCCCGCAGGTCCCGGACCACCCACACGGCCAGACCCTTCTTCGTGCCGGCTTCGGTGAGGTCGAAGCCGCGGTCTCCGAAGTGGACCCGCAGCGCGATCGGGCCCTTGCCCGGTTTCGGCGGCGTCGGCGAGAGGTTGTCCGCCCAGCGCAGCCAGCCCGCGCGGGCCAGGTGCACCACCAGGTGCAGGCCGTCGCAGTCCAGGTCGAGGTGCTTGCCGAAGCGGCCGGCCCCGGTCACCTCGCGCCCGTGCAGGTCGGTGTAGGGCGGGTCGAACGTCTTCAGCACGGCCAGCGACGCCACGTCGACGCGGCTGACCAGCCGCCCCACCGCGTGCTCCCGCAGGTGGTAGGCCAGCGCTTCGACCTCGGGCAACTCCGGCATCGCTACTCCATCGGCCGCAGCGGGCCCTCGAAGTCCGGGCCCGCCTCCCGCTGGATGGTCTTCGCGAGCCTGGTCAGCTCACTGCGCACGCGGAACATGCCGGAGATGATCCCGACCCAGCGCTCCGGCGGCGGGTCGCCGGTGACGCCGCCGTCGGTCTCCGCGACGACCGTCCACGGCCGGTTCAGCACCCACCGCAGCGGGAAGAACACCGCGATCAGCAGCAGGCCGTAGATCACCCACGGCGGCACCACCACGGAGTCGGGCAGCCAGGCGACGAGGATGACGGCCAGCAGAACGCACACGGCGAGCATCGCGATGCCCGAGGTGTAGCTGCCGGAGATGTCGCGCTCGAAGTCCTCGGCGGTTGCCGGGCGGCGCCATTCCATCTGCGCCCGGACGACCCACTCGCGGCCGTCGCCTCCCCGCACCACGCGGTTCATGTTCGCTGCCTCCCGCTACGGTCGTACGCCCGCCCAACCGTAGCGTGGTCGCGGGCCGCCGCGCGAGACGCGGACGGAGATCGACTACTTGGATGACCCCTGGCCGGAGGGCTCCCGATCCCGGTCGGACCCCCACAGCCACCACGGGGACGACCACGACGGCGGCCCGTGCGACTCCGCCTGCGTCGGCTTGTCCTTGTCCCGGCCCCAGCCCTTGCCCGGCTTGTCCCGGGTCGGCGAATCGTCGCTCGACAGCGGGGTCCCGTCCGTGGTCGGCAGGTCGTCCCGCGCGCTGCCGGTCGACGACGACCCGGTCGGCTCGACCGCATCCGACCGGCCGCCGACCGCGCCCGTCCCGTCCGCCGTGCCCGGCTGTTGCCGCGCCGGCGGCTCGACGGCCCTCGTCTGCTCGACCGGCGTCTCGGACCGCGGCTGGTCCACGACCGTGTGCGTCACCGGTGCGCCCGGATAGGGCAGCGTGACCTCGTCCGGCGCGATCAGCACCTGCGGCGGCGGGCTCAGCCGCGACTCCGGCTCGGCGATCCGCAACTCGACCCCGCCCTGCTCGGGCAGGCCGATCGGCTGCGACTCGTCGACCATCGCCGGCCCGACCGCGAACCCCACCACACCCGCGGCCGTCGTCGAAGCCAGCGCGACGCCGATCTTCAGCTTCGACACCAGCATCGTCTTCACCGTGGTCAGCACCCCGGACGTCGCGCCACCACCCGCCGCGGCGCCCGCGACGGCCGCCGTGGCCGGCACCAGCATCGCCACCGCACCGGCGTGCGCCCGCAGCGACGAACACACGTCCCGCAACTCGGCGTGCATCGCCCGGCACGACGCGCACCCCAGCAGGTGACCGCGGATCCGCCGCGCCTCCGCACCCGTCACACTGCCCGCGGTGTAGCCGCCGAGCTTCTCGATCACCCCGCGGCAGCTGACGTCGGAAATCCGGTTCATCGCCAGGTGCGCCTGCAGGTAGGCCGCACGCAGACCCTGCCGGGCCCGCCGCGCCAGCGCCGCCGTCGCGTTCGCGCTCAACCCGAAGTGCGGCGCCACCACCGCCGGCTGCTCACCCTCCACCTCGGTCTGCCACAACACCGTCCGCCACCGCTCCGGCAGACTCGTGAACGCCGTGGTGATCAGGCTGTGCTCCGCGGTGCGCGCGTGCGCGTCGGCACCCGCCCCCGCGCGGTGGGTCAGCTCGTCATCGGTGACCGGCACATCGCGGCGCGCGCCGTGCCACTCCCACGACACCCGGCGCGCCACCGTCAGCAGGTACGCGCGGATGTGCTCCCTCGGGCCGTTCCCGCGGCGCAACGCCTGCAACACGCGGAAGAACGTCTCGGCCGTGATGTCCTCCGCCTCGGACGAATCGGCGGCCAGGCTCCGGGCCAGCCTGCGGACGGCGGAAGCGTGCAGCTCGAACAGCTCGCGGAACGCGGCATCCTCACCGGAGCGGAGCCTGCTCAACAGAGCCTGCTCGTCCTCCGATGCCGTGCGCTGTTCCGGCACCGCCGCGTCGTCCGTCATGCGGCCAGCCACCTCCTCCCCCGCGGGACTAACCCGTTCGGTTGAATGGAGACACCATACGGAGCGAAACGCTCGCCGTCACCCCTTGTACTCCCGGAGTGACCAGGTTCCCTCCGACAGGGCGACACACACCTCCCGGGCCCAAGATCACCCCAAGATGGCCACCCCGTCAACCCGGCGAACCGCACCCGTATAGACTGTGCGACGTCCCGGTGAACCGGGGCACGCGGACGTAGCGCAGCTGGTAGCGCATCACCTTGCCAAGGTGAGGGTCGCGGGTTCGAATCCCGTCGTCCGCTCGCAGCTGGCAGACCCCTGCTCGCGCTTCGCGGCTCGCCGGGGCTGCTCGCCATTGCATTGGGGGTCGGACCCCCAAACCCCCGCCAGCTGGCAGACCCCTGCTCGCGCTTCGCGGCTCGCCGGGGCTGCTCGCCATTGCATTGGGGGTCGGACCCCCAAACCCCCGCCAGGGAGGGCTTCGCCCCCCTGGGCCCCCCGCGCGAGCCGCCTGCCTGCTCAGCCACCTGCCGCGCGCTGCGTTTGTTCCCAAAATTCACCTGATGGTGTGGTTGTCAGGTTTCTCGGCGGATCATTCGGCCGGCTCCGGCGGCGACCGTGGTCGCCAGGATCCAGCCCATCGCCGTGAAACCGTTCGAGACCCACTTGTCCAGGTCGTGCATGTACCAGCGGCCCTTGTTGCCGAAATCGACGATCGGCACCAGCAGATCCAGCGTGTAGAGCACCGGGTTCCACTCCAGGCCGGTCTCCTGCTGGTCGACGGCGCAGCGCGGACCGCTCACCATGTACCGCACCGGATCGTTCACACACGAGTCCGTGCCCGTGCCGAAGTAGATGCTGCCCGCCGCCAGCAACGCGATCAGCCACGCCAGCGCCCGCACCGGCCGGTAGCCGTAACCGACCATCCACCGCTGCAACCAGCTCCACAACCGCACCCCCGGCCCGAGCACCCGATAGCCCTGGGCCAGCGCCTCGTACCGGTACTGCTGCTTCTTGAACAGCACCGTCGACGCGTGCTCCTCGTTGCCGCTGTTGCGCAGCATCGCGGCGAGCTGGTCGTACGGTCCCGGCCGGTAGCCGGCCATCGCGGTGCGCAGCCGCTCGATGCGGTCCCGCACCGCGGCGTCGTCCTTCATGTCGATCGGGCGCTTGAGCACGTCGTACCGGAAGTCCTCGAGCTCGATGCCGCCCTCGGCCCGCCAGAAGTTCTCGTTGTCCTCCAGCGTCTGGCAGTGCGCGTGCCGCAGCACGATGCTGCCGGTCGCCGGCGCGGCGAAGTTGAGCAGGAACTCGTCCGCGCCCACGTCACTGGCGTCCAGCGCGATCGCGTGCTTGTTGTACGAACCCAGCACCGCGCCGGTGAAGTCGATGCGGCGGCCCGCGGTGGCGCCGTCCATGTTCACGCCACCCTCGGCGTGGAACGGCTGCTCCCCGGCGTTGGTGAGGGTGATGTCGCGGCCGACCCGCACCGTGCGCAGGTCCACCGAGAAGCTGGTCCGGTTGCGCACCGCCGGTTCGGTGACGTCGGTGCCGTAGAGGTAGACGCTGCCGCCGACCTCGATGCCCTGCAGCCGCAGCGTGCCCTCGATGGTCGCCTCGTGCAGGTGGAAGTTGCCGGCCACCGTCATGCGGCGGGCGGACAGCACGTCGCGGTCCGCGTGCCGCAGGTGCACCCGCCCGGCGAGCAGGTTGCCGCGGACCGTCACGTCGGCCATCCGCAGCTGGCCGGACGGGATCTCCAGGCCGGTCGCCTCGAGGTCACTGCTGATCTGCGAGCCGTCCAGGTGCAGCGCGCGGTCGTAGTACGGCTCGACCGAACCGCGCGGCACGGTGATGCGGGCGCGGGCCAGGCGCAGCGTGCCGCCGATCTTCGCGTTGATCATGCGCAGCGTGCCGACCGCGGACAACCCGTCGGACAGCTCGACGTTGCCGTCCACCTGCCACCGGTCGCCGACCAGCGCCGGCCACGGATCGACGTAGGGGTCGCTGGACTTCCACGCCTCCACCACGATCCGGCCCTGCTGCTCACTGACCAGCTCCGCGGCGCGCAGCACGATGTCGCCGTTGACGCGCATGCTGGGCAGGTGCAGCACCCCGTGCGCGGAGAACGGCTGGCGCGTGCTGGCGGCGCCGTAATTGTCCACCTCGCACAGCAGGCTGCCACCGATGTGCGCGCCGTTCCCGTCGAGCGCGAAGCCGTCCGGGTTGCGCAGCTTGGCGCCGGAGAAGTTCACGTTGCCGCCGGTGCGCATGCCGGGGAGGCGGACCTCGCCCTCGGCCTGCATCCGGTAGGCCAGCAGCGCGCCCGCGATGATCAGCCGGTCGGCCTGGATCGCGCGGCCCTGCGGGTAGTCCACCGCGGTGCGGGTCAGGACGACCGACCCTTCGACGACGGCGTCGGTCAGGTTGATGGCGGCGTCCGGCACGCCGCGCTCGCGGGTGTCACCGCGCTGCACGGCGGTTTCGCCGTCGTCGCTGCCCGGCAGGACCTGCACGACGCAGCGGATGAGGCGGACGTCGTTGCGGCTGCGCAGGTTTCGGGCCTTGAGGCCGGGCAGCCAGCAGCGCCGGAAGACCAGCCCGAGGATCTTGGCCTCGCGCACGTCCGGCGGATACTCGAACCGGCAGTTCTCGAAGCGGAACAGGCAGTCCAGGTCCGCCCCGCGCAGATCCAGCCGGCCGGTGATGTAAGCGTTTTCCACGGCGACGATCGGGGCGTTGCTGGTCTGCTTGCGCCAGCGCAGCAGCCCGCCGCTGCCGGGCTCCAGCAACGGTTTGAGCAGCTCGTCCGCGGCGAGGTGGTAGCGCCGGTCCGGCACCCCGCGGAAGGGATCCAGGGGCGGCAGCTCCCGCTCCACCTGCCCCGGCTGGCCTACCGGCATCCGTGACTCCCCCTCCTTCACCCGCCTGCCCACAGAGCTCCGACGAACAGGCGACGCCGCGGGTTCCCGGGCCGGTGCGCTAGAAGCCTATCGCCACCTGGATGGACGCAGCGGCAACTCCGGCGCCGACCGCGGTCGCCGCTGGGTCCGCTTGCCCGCTCGATCCGGGCGGCTCAGGGTCTGCCAAGGCGGTGCGGCGGGGCCTGGCGCGGAAACGACCGGCAGGAAGGGCGAGCATCCGTGCCTCCTCCCGCGACGATCGCCGCTGGCTTGGGCGATCGTCGCGGACGAGGGGGGGTCCCGCGCTACTACTCGTCGATGTGGGTGGGGTTCAGCACGCGCGACAGGAACGTCTGCGTCCGCTCGTGCTGCGGGTCGCCGATCACCTGGGCCGGTGGGCCCTGCTCGACGACCACGCCGCCGTCCATGAACAGCACCGTGTCCGCCACCTCGCGCGCGAACTGCATCTCGTGGGTGACCACGAGCATCGTCATGCCGTCGCGGGCCAGCTGGCGCATCACGGCGAGCACGTCGCCGACCAGTTCCGGGTCCAGGGCGGACGTGGGCTCGTCGAACAGCATCACGTCCGGGTCCATCGACAGCGCCCGCGCGATCGCCACGCGCTGCTGCTGGCCACCGGACAGCTGCGCGGGCAGCGAGCGCTCCTTGCCGGTCAGCCCGACCTTGCGCAGGTTCTCCAGCGCGATCTTCTCGGCCTCGGCCTTGTCCCGCTTGAGGACCTTGCGCTGCGCGATGGTCAGGTTGTCCAGCACCGGCAGGTGGCTGAACAGGTTGAACGACTGGAACACCATGCCGATGCCCCGCCGCGCGCGGTCGATGTCGATGTCCGGGTCGGTGATCTCGAACCCGTTCACCACGACCGTGCCCTCGTTGGGCTCCTCCAGCAGGTTCACGCAGCGCAGCAGCGTCGACTTGCCCGACCCGGACGGCCCGATGATGCAGACGACCTGCCCGCGCCGCACCTCCAGGTCGATGCCCTTGAGCACCGACAGCCTGCCGAACGCCTTGTGCAGCCCGCTCACCTGGACGATCACGTCGCCGGTCACGCCTCGACCTCCAGTCCGCGTTCGCTCTTGCGCCCGGTGCGCCGCTCCAGGTACCGGGACAGGTAGCCCAGCGGGATGGTGATGATCAGGTAGCACAGCCCGGCGAGCAGGATCGGCGTCAGCGACCCGGTCGCGTTCAGGCCCTCGCGGCCGAACTTCGTCAGCTCGTACTCGTCGCGGGCCAGGCCGAGCAGGTAGATCAGCGACGAGTCCTTGGTGAGCAGGATCAGCTCGTTGGTCAGCGGCGGCAGGATGATGCGGAACGCCTGCGGGATGACGATCGAGATCATCGCCCGCGCCTGGGACATGCCCAGCGACCGCGCCGCCTCCCGCTGACCGGCGGGCACCGCCTGGATGCCCGCCCGGATCGTCTCCGCGATGTAGGCGGAGCCGACCAGGCCCAGCGACAGCATGACGGTGGAGTAGATGTCGAACTTCAGCCCGAACGCGAGCGGTGCGCCGAAGCCGAGGGTGATGAACACCAGCAGCGCCGGCACACCGCGGAAGAACTCGATGTAGACGGTCGCGATCCAGCGGTACGGCCCGACCGGCGACAGCTTCATCAGCGCCAGCACGAGACCGACGGCCAGCCCGAACGCGAACCCCAGCGCCGTGTAGACGACGGTGTTGACCAGCGCCGTCGTGATGACGCCGGGGAACTGCGCGCGGGCCGCGTCGACGTTGAAGAACGCGCGCTGGATCTCGCCCCAGTCGGCCACGAAGGCCGCGATGAGGATGACGATCACCAGCAGCGCGTACTGCGCGCCCCGGAAGAGCTGGGCGCGTTTACGGCGAGACATCGCCACGGTGGAACTCCTCGCAGAAGTGGCGTCCGGTTACTTGCTTTCCGGCAGCCTGTTGAACCACTTCTGGTAGATGGCGTCGTAGCGACCGTCCGCCTTGGCGGCGGTGATGACCTCGTTGACCTTCGCCAGCAGCGCGCCGTTGCCCTTGCGCACCGCGACGCCGTACTGGTCGCCGGTCTTGAACTCGGCGGTCACCTCGACGTCCGGGTTGGTCTTGAGGAACTCGTAGTGCACCGAGTTGTCGTTGATGCCCGCGTCGATCTGGCCGGTCTTGACGGCGGTCTGCTCCAGGGCGAGGTCCTCGAACTGGACGATCTCGTAGCCGTACTGGGCCTTGTTCGCCTCGGCGTAGTCCTCACCGGTGGTGCCCAGCTGGACGCCGAGCTTCTTGCCGCGCAGCTTCTCCAGGCTGTCGATGCCGGAGCCCTTCTTGACCAGCAGCGCCTGGTTGGCGTCGAAGTAGCCGACCGAGAAGTCCATCACGGCCTGCCGCTCCGGGGTGATCGTCATCGCGGCGGCGGCCACGTCGCACTGGCCGGTGTTGAGCGACTCGCCCGACTCGATGCCCTCGAACGGGGTGTCGAAGATCTTCTGCTGCACGCCGAGGTTCTCCGCGACCAGATTCACGAGGTCGACGTCGAACCCGACGGTCTTGTCACCCTCGGTGAACTGGAACGGGGCGTAGGGCAGGTGCGTGCAGGTGGTCAGGAAGCCGGTCTCCTTGAGGCTGATCTCCCCGCCGGCCTGGGTGTCGCCGCCGGTGTTGACCTCCTGCGCGCAGGCCGTGGCGGTCGCCGCGATGGCGAGCGTGGCCGACAGAACAAGCGCATTGCGTAACGATCGACGCGACACGGTTTACTCCTAGTAGGTCATACTTATCGAGTGCACGCATCCTGCCACTTGGAGCTCGTCACGCACAGCATCGAGTGGTTACGGCCGCATTTCGGGTCTACCCGGTAACCAATTGGTAACACACGGGTGACCCTGCGTGTCTGGAAGCACGCGTGGATCGGGAAACGATCGCGGCAGCCGGGGCGATCTCCGGTCGTGAAGAACCATTGGTGGCTGCCGGGCACCGTGATGAGCCTCGGCCTCGTGACGGCAGCCGTGGCCGGCCTGTGGTCGATGCTCCGCTACGACAGCGTCGAGCTTCCCGCTTCGTCGATGGAACCGACGCTGCGGCAGGGCGACCAGCTCACCCTCGTGGACGCCGACGGCGATGTCCGCCACGGCGACCTCATCGTGTTCAACGGCGCGTCGTGGGAGGTCCCGCGGCTGTTCGTGAAGCGGGTGGTCGGCCTCGGCGGGGACGTGGTGGTCTGTTGTGACGAGTCGGAGCGGCTGCTGGTGAACGGGGTGCCCGTCGAGGAGGAGTACCTGCTGCGCGACGGACCCACCTACCGCTTCACCGCGCAGGTGCCGGCCGGCAGCGTGTTCGTCCTGGGGGACTGGCGGAACAACTCCGCCGACTCGCGCATGCACCTCTCCGGACCGAACGGCGGCGCGATCCCGGTGTCCGACGTCCGGGCCAGGGTGGTGGCCGTCAACGGGGAGACCCTCGTGCCCACCAGCGCCTTCGTCGACGCGGGGCTGTCGGGTGGGCGGCTCCCGGCGCCGGACCAGCGGGCGTCGCTGCTGGTGATCGGCGCCGGGGTCACGGTCTTCCTCGGCGGGCTGGTGTGGCTGGTGGTCGTGGTCAGCCGCGGGCGTGGGCGTCCAGCATGTGCGCCACCGCCTCCGTGAGCCGCTGCGCCTGGGCCAGGTGCAGCCACTCGTTCGGGACGTGGGCGTTCGAGTCGGGGCCCAGCGCTCCGGTGACCAGGAACTGCGCCTCCGGGTACTTCTCGCCCAGCAGGCCCATGAACGGGATCGACCCGCCGAGCCCGACGCTGCGCCACGGGGCGCCGAAGACCTCGTCGCTCACCTGCTCCAGAGCGGAAGCGAGCCACGGCGACGCGTCCGGCGCGTTCCAGCCGTCCGCGGCCTCCACTCCGGACAGCTCCACCACCGCGTCGTAGGGCACGTCCGTGGTCAGCGCCTTCTCGATCGCGTTCAGCGCCGCCGCGGAATCGGCCGTCGGCGGGAGGCGGAAGCTCAGCGCCAGCGTCGTGTGGTCGCGCAGGACGTTGCCCGCGTTCGCCGGTTCGGGCAGGCCCGCGGCGCCGATCACCGACAGCGTGGGCCGCCACGACTGGTTCAGCAGCAGCTCCAGCTCGTCGTCGGACACCGGGCGCATCCCGGGCAGCAGCGGGAACGAACCGCTGATCGCGCCCGGCGCCACCGCGACCGTCGCGGCCGCCTCCGCGCGGCGGTTCTCCGGAATCGCCACGTTCAGCTCGGCCAGCTTGATCTCGCCCGTCGCCGAGTCCTCGATGCGGTCCAGCAGCTGCCGCAGCACCCGGAACGAGCTGGGCACCACCCCGCTCGCCAGCCCGGAGTGCGCCGCCGCCTCCAGCACCCGCACCGTCACGTGCACCTGCGCCAGCCCGCGCAGGCTCGTGGTCAGCCACAGCCGCTCGTAGTCGTTGCCGCCGGAGTCCAGGCACACCACGAACGTCACGCGCCCCAGCCGCTCCGACAGGTGCTCCAGGTACACCGGCAGGTCGGGGCTGCCCGACTCCTCGCCGGTCTCCAGCAGGATCACCGAACGCGCGTGCGCGCCGCCGGCCGCGTGTACGGCCTCCAGCGCGGCCGTCGCCGCGTAGCCGGCGTACCCGTCGTCCGCCGAGCCGCGGCCGTACAGCCTGCCGTCGCGCACCACCGGAGTCCACGGGCCCAGCCCCTCGGCCCAGCCGCCGACCGGGGGCTGCTTGTCGAGGTGGCCGTAGAGCAGAACCGTGCCGCGGTCCTCCGCGCCGGGCGTCGCCGGGACGTCGACCAGCAGCACCGGGCTGCGGCCGTCCACCTGCACCACGTCGATCGTCGCGCCGGGCAGCCCGCGCCCGGTGATCCAGTTCTGCACGTGCCGCACCGCGGCGGCGAGGTGCCCGTTGGCGGCCCAGTCGGGGTCGAACGCCTGCGACAGGGCGGGGATCTCCACCAGGCCGCTCAGGCTCGGCAGCACCTCGTCGGACCAGAGGCGCCGGACGGTTTCACGCACGGTCGTTTGCTCCACCCGGGCCATTCTGCCAGCCGCCTTCAGGTCACAGTTCGGCTCCGCATTGGCCGCCACTGGTGACCGCCAGCCACCTTCCGTATTCAATGTGATCTCAATCACCCACATTGCGTACGTTTTGCCCGGTTCGACGAGGAACGGAGGGCACGCCTTGTCACCACCCGTGTTGTCGGTGAACAACCTCGAAGTGGTGTACGACGACGTGGTGCTCGTCCTGCGGGGGCTCAGCCTGGAGGTCCCCGACGGCGCGATCGTCACGTTGCTGGGCGCGAACGGCGCGGGCAAGACGACCCTGCTGCGGGCGATCACCGGCCTGCTCGTGCCGCACCGCGGCAAGATCACCAAGGGCACGGTCCGCTTCCGCGACGAGGACATCACCGGCGCCGACCCGGCCGACGTGGTGCGCAAGGGCATCGCGCAGGTGATGGAGGGCAGGCGGATCTTCGCCGAGATCACCGTCGACGAGAACCTGCGCACCGGCGCCTACACCCGCCGCTCCCGCACCGAGGTCCGCGAGTCCTACGCCCGGGTGATGGACCTGTTCCCCGTGCTCGCCGACCGCCGCCGCTCGATCGCCGGTTACCTCTCCGGCGGCGAGCAGCAGATGCTCGCGATCGGCCGCGCGTTGATGGCCTCGCCGAAGCTCCTGCTGCTCGACGAGCCGTCGCTCGGTCTCGCGCCCAAGCTGGTCGAGCAGGTGCGGGACATCATCGTCGAGATCAACGGCCAGGGCACCAGCGTCCTGCTGGTCGAGCAGAACGCCGTGATGGCGCTGTCGATCGCCGGGTTCGGCTACGTGATGGAGACCGGGAAGGTCGTGAAGGACGGCCCCGCCGCCGACCTCCTCGCCGACGAGGACATCCGCGAGTTCTACCTCGGCGCCGCCCAGCACGAGGAGCGGCGCAGCTTCGCCGAAGTCAAGAGCTACCGGAGGAAGAAGCGATGGAGCGCGTGACCACCAGCGACCCCGCACCCGCCCGGGAGGACGAAGCCGATACCGATCGCCCGATCCTCGAGGTCCGCGACCTGACGCTGCGGTTCGGCGGGGTCACGGCGCTGGACGGCGTCAGCTTCGAGGTCGGCCGCGGCGAGTTGTTCGCCGTGATCGGCCCGAACGGCGCCGGCAAGACGTCGATCTTCAACTGCCTCAACGGGGTCTACCGCCCGCAGGAGGGCTCGATCACGCTCGACGGCGAGAAGCTGGTGGGCCGCCACCCCGCCGCGATCGCCGCGATGGGCGTGGCCCGCACCTTCCAGAACCTCGGCCTGTTCGAGCACCTCACGCTCATCGAGAACCTGATGCTCGGCCGCCACCACCTCATGCGCACCGGCTTCGGCACCGGGATGCTCTGGTGGGGCCGGGCCAAGCGCGAGGAGGTCCGGCACCGCGCGGCCGTCGAGGAGATCGTGGAGCTGCTCGAACTCGAGCCGTACCGCCGGATGCCGGCCGGGCTGCTCCCCTACGGCGTGGCGAAACGCGCCGAACTGGGGCGGGCGCTGGCGATGGAGCCGTCGCTGCTGCTGCTCGACGAGCCGGTCGCCGGCATGAACCTGGAGGAGACCGAGGACACCGCGCGCTACCTGGTCGAGGTCCGCCGCGAGCTGGGCCTGGCGATGATCCTCGTCGAGCACGACATGCGCCTGGTCATGGACCTCGCCGACCGGGTGCTCGCGCTGGACTTCGGCGTCGCGATCGCCACCGGCAAACCGTCGGAGATCCAGAACCACCCCGCCGTCATCGAGGCCTACCTGGGCGGTGCGCGATGAGCACGACACTGACCGCTCCCCCGGACGTGCGGACCCTGCCCGCGCGCCTGCTGGAACACGCCCGCGCGATGGGCGACAAGACCGCGATGCGGGAGAAGCACCGCGGCCGCTGGCGCGAGTGGACCTGGGCCGAGTACGCCGAGCGGGTCGCCAACGTCGCCGCCGGCCTGCGGGAGCTGGGCGTCGAACCGGGCGACCGGGTCGCGATCCACGCCGAGAACCGGCCGGAGTGGGTGGTCGCCGACCTGGCCGGGCAGGGCATCGGCGCGATCAGCATGGGCGTCTACCCGACCTCCCCGGAGGCCGAGGTCGAGTACCTGTTGTCGCACTCCGGCGCGAAGGTGCTGATCGCCGAGGACGAGGAGCAGCTGGACAAGGCGCTGGCGGTGCGCGGCAGGCTGCCCGAGCTGAGGCACCTGGTCGTGATGGACCCGCGGGGCGTGCGGGTCGAGGCGCTGCCCGACCTGATGACGTTCGAGCAGCTGGAACGCCCGCGGGACAACGCTCTCCGGGACTACGCGGACGCGGTGGCCCGGCTCGATCCGGCGGCGACCGCGATCCTCGTCTACACCTCGGGCACCACCGGACCGCCCAAGGGCGCGATGATCTCGCACGCCAACCTGGTCGCGGCCGGGCGCACGTTCCTCTCCGCGCTCGGCGGCGGCCCGGACGACGAGGTGCTGTCCTACCTCCCGCTGTGCCACATCGCGGAACGGCTGACCTCGGTGATCGACTCGGTGTGGGCCGGGTCGGTGGTCAACTTCGGCGAGGGCGGGCCGTCGTTCCTCAACGACCTGCGCGACGTGCAGCCGACCGTGTTCCTCGGCGTGCCGCGCGTGTGGGAGAAGATGCTGGCCGGCACCGAGATCCGGATGGCCGACGCCTCGCGCCTCAAGCGCGGCCTCTACCGGTTCTGGCTGAAGCAGGGCCGCCGCATCGCGCCGCGCCGGATGGCCGGGCGGCTGTCCGCGGCCGACCGGATCCGCGTGTGGCTGGGCGAGATCCTCGTTTTCCGCGCCCTGCGGGAGAAACTCGGCCTGGTCCGGGTCCACACCGCGCTGTCCGGCGCCGCGCCGATCGCGCCGCAAGTGCTGGAATACCTGTGGGCGATCGGGGTTCCGGTGCGCGAGGGCTACGGGCAGACCGAGAACACCGCGCTCGCGACGCTGACGCCGGAAAGGGACGTGCGGCTCGGCGCGGTCGGCAAACCGCTGGACGGCGTGGAGGTGCGGATCGCCGAGGACGGCGAGATCGGCAACCGCTCGGCCGGGGTCTTCCAGGGCTATTACCGCAATCCGGAGGCCACCGCGGCGGCGGTCGACGCGGACGGCTGGCTGCACACCGGCGACGTCGGCGAGATCGACGACGACGGCTTCCTGCGGATCACCGACCGCAAGAAGGACATCATCATCACCGCGGGCGGCAAGAACATCTCACCGTCGGAGATCGAGAACCGGCTCAAGGTCTCGCCGTTCGTGCGCGAGGCGATCGTGATCGGCGACCGTCGCAAGTACCTGACCGCGTTGATCGGCGTCGAGGCCGAGACGGTCGGCAACTGGGCGACCCGGCGCAACCTCGCGTACACCACGTACGCGGACCTGTCGGCCAAACCCGAGGTGCGGGCGCTGATCCAGCAGGTGGTCGACGAGACCAACCGGGAGTTCTCGCAGGTCGAGCAGATCAAGCGATTCGCGTTGATCGGCAAGGAACTCGACCACACCGACGGTGAGCTGACCGCCACCCAGAAGGTCAAGCGGCGCGCGATCGAGCAGCGCTTCGCCGAGGAGATCGAGGCGATGTACCGGTGACGACATTCCTGCAGAACTGCTTCGCCGGGCTCGCACTCGGATCCACCTACGCCCTGGTCGCGCTCGGCTTCGTGGTCATCTACAAGTCGACCGGCGTCATCAACTTCGCGCAGGGCGGGCTGCTCGCGCTCGGCGCCTACCTCGGCTTCACCTTCGCCAACAACCTCGCGATCGCGTTCGGCGTGGCGATCCTGCTGGCGTGCGCCTCGGCCGCGCTGGTCGGCGCCGGGTTCGAGCGGATCGTGCTGCGGCGCATGGTGGGGCAGCCGCCGTTCGCGGTCATCATGATCACCATCGGCCTGCTGTTCGTGCTCGAACCGCTGATCACCGCGATCTGGGGCTTCGACAACCTCCAGGTCGAAAACCCGTGGAACATCCAAACCCTCGAAGCCGGCGGGATCGTCTTCGGCGTGCGGGACCTGTGGACGATCGGGCTGACCGCGGCGGTGGTCGTCGGGTTCTTCCTGTTCTTCCGCTTCACCTCGCTCGGCCTGGCGATGCGGGCCACCGCGTTCGACCCGGAAGCGGCGCTGGCGCAGGGGATCAGCGCCCGCCGGGTGTACGCGGTGTCCTGGGCCATCGCCTCGGCGCTGGCCGCGCTCGCCGGCATCACCATGGCGGCCGGGCCGGGCGGGCTGTCCCCGTCGATCGGGTTCATCGCGCTCGCGGCGTTCCCGGCGATGATCCTCGGCGGACTCGACTCGCCCGCCGGCGCGGTGCTCGGCGGCATCGTCATCGGGCTGGCCGAGGCGCTCACCCGCGGCTACCAGGACCAGTTGTTCTCCTGGGCCGGCGACAACGTGTCGATCATCGTGCCCTACCTGCTGATGATCGTGATCCTGCTGATCCGGCCGTACGGCCTGCTGGGAACCAAGGACGTCCGGAGGATCTGATGCCCAAACCGCACCGCAACCTCGTCCGCGACTACGCCCAGGACCTGCGCCTGTTCGGCTCGCCGATGTCGAAGTTCGGGCTGGCGCTGATGATCGCGGCCTTCCTGGTGCTGCCCACGGTGGTGCAGGACGACTTCTGGCTGTCCATCCTCATCTACGCCGGCATCACCGCGGTCGGCGCGATCGGCCTGAACCTGCTCACCGGCTACTGCGGCCAGATCTCGCTGGGGCACGCGTTCTTCATCGGCGCGGGCGCCTACGTGACGGCCAAGGTGGGCGGCGACTTCGGCCTGCCGTTCCCGTTGTGGCTGCTCGCGGCCGGTGGGATCGGGGCCCTGCTGGGTGGGCTGATCGGGCCGTTCACGCTGCGGCTGCGCGGGCACTACCTGGCGATCGTCACGCTCGGGCTGGTGTTCGTCGGCGAGCACCTGTGGCGCAACCTCGACGACTTCACCGGCGGCAACTCCGGCACCTCGGTCACCGCCGACGCCGCGACCGGGCCGGTGAACTTCTCCGACCTGTCGATCTTCGGCGAGAGCTACTCGCGCAACCAGGGCTGGTTCTGGCTGGTCTGGGCGCTGGTCGGGCTGGTCGCGCTGCTGGTGAAGAACCTGGTTCGCACCCGTCCCGGCCGCGCGCTGCAGGCGGTGCGCGACCGCGACCAGGCCGCCGAGGTGATCGGCGTGCGGGCGGGCCGGTACAAGATCGGCGCGTTCATGATCTCCAGCGCGATCGCGTCGGTGGCCGCCGCGTTGTTCGGGTCCTACCAGCAGTTCGTCAGCCCGGACGAGTGGAACCTGCTGCTGTCCATCCAGTACATCGCGGTGATCATCGTCGGTGGCCTGGGCACGGTCTTCGGATCGGTGCTCGGGGCGCTGTTCGTCGGCGCGCTGCCCGCGCTGATCGACCGCTACAGCGACGTCATCCCCGGCGTCCAGACGAGCGTGGGCGATTCCGGGTTCATCAGTGTGTTCGCCCTCAACCAGGCCATCTTCGGGTTGCTGATCGTGCTGTTCCTGGTGCTCGAACCACGCGGGCTCGCGGGCATCTGGCTGCGGATCAAGACCTATTTCAAGGCCTGGCCGTTTTCCTACTAGGGAGGTTGTCGAAGTGACTTGCGTGGCGGTGCGGGTGGCGGAACCTGAGGCGGCCCCCGGCTGTGGGATCGCCTCCTCATGACCGCCAGGTCACCACGTCGGCGCTGTCCTCGCCAGGAACCACCTCAGAACCCGCGGCGGTGCAAGCGCACGGCCCACAACAAGCGGCTCCGCCGCTTATCAAACAGAACCCAGTCGAGGAGGCGTCCATGAAGAGAACGCGGATCGCGGCGGTGCTGGCCGCGGCGACACTCGTGCTCGCCGCGTGCGGTGGCGCGGGCGACGACGAAGGCGGTGGTGGCGGGCAGGCCGGCAACCCGGGTGCCACCACCGGGTTCGACGGCACCACGATCAAGCTCGGCGTGCTGTCCCCGCTGTCCGGGCCCGTCGCGGTCATCGGACAGCCGCTGACCTCGGGCAACAAGGTCTGGTTCGACGCGCTCAACGCCCGCGGCGGCGTCGCCGGCAAGTACAAGGTCGAGCTGGTCCAGGAGGACACCCAGTACCGGCCGGAAGTCGCGGTGCAGCAGTACAACAAGGTCAAGGGCGACGTCGTCGCGTTCACCCAGCTGCTGGGCACGCCGTCGACGCTGGCCGTGCTGCCGCAGCTGCGCGCGGACAAGATGCTCGCCGCGCCCGCGTCGCTGGACGCGCTGTGGGTGCGTGAGGAGAACCTGCTGCCGGTCGGCGGCCCGTACCAGGTGCAGTCGATCAACGCGATGGACCACTACCTCACCGAGGGTGGCGGCACCAAGGACTCGCGGATCTGCACGATGGTCCAGGACGACGTCTACGGCGAGGCGGGCCAGGCCGGCATCGACTTCGCCGCGAAGCACTACGGCTTCACCGTGGCGAACACGCAGCGCTTCAAGGCGGGCACGGAGAACTACGCCGGGCAGATCGGCGCGCTCGCCGGAGCCGGCTGCCAGATGGTGTTCCTGACCGCGACCCCGACGGACGCGGCCAAGATCTGGGGCACCGCGGCGCAGGCCCGGTTCGCGCCCAGGTGGTACGGGCAGTCGCCGAGTTACACCTCGGCGTTCGCCAAGTCCGCGATCGCGCCGTACCTGCAGCAGTACGTCACGATCGTCGCCGAGGGCACCGAGTGGGGCGACAACTCCGTGCCGGGCATGACCGAGATGGTCAACCGGAAGAACCAGTTCGCGCCGCAGCAGGAGCCGGACTACTACTTCGCGTTCGGCTACAACCAGGCCCGCGCGATGACGGCGGTGCTGGAGAAGGCCGTCGAGCTGGGCGACCTGTCCCGCGACGGCATCCTGAAGGCGTCCAGCGAGCTGGGCACGGTGTCGTTCGACGGGCTCGCCGGCGACTACGAGTACGGCCCGGCCGACACCCGCAACCCGCCGCGGTCGAGCACGCTGTTCAAGGTCGACCCGGCGAAGCCGTTCGGGCTGGCCACCCTCAAGTACAACTTCAGTTCACAGGCGGCACAGCAGTACCAGTTCACGAAGGCCAACCTCTAACCGGGTGGCGTGACGCAGGTCACTGGATCGGCCTATGCGGGTCACCTCCGGAGCGTTCCGCGCGACGGAGGTGGCCCGTCTGTCACTTCCGAGCAGGTGAGCGTGCTGCCGCACGGCAGACTGTCGGTGGGCCGTCCTTCGGGCGTCCGAGCGTTTCCCCAGCTCAGAGCCCGCTTCCACCGCAACAAATCAGGCGCGGACCTGCACTCCCGGGGCTGGTTCGTGTCAGGATGTTCCCCGTAAGCCGTCACGGCCGACGGCTGCCGCGCTTCGGACCCGAATCGTCGGTGGCCGGCGGCCAGCCATCAGCGGCCGCCACAAGCGGCCTCGTGGCAGGACACCGAGGAGAACGCGCATGCCGTCCCCCGAACAGTGGACGCACCCGGAGCCCGGCGAAGGACCGGCCGCACAGGCCGCCCAACCATCGCGGGAGCAGGTGATCGCCGGTTTGCGAAACACGGACGCGGGTGGCGCTGAGGTGACTCAGCTGCTCACCCCCGAAGGCGAGCGAATCGCTTCGCCGCAGTTCGACCGCTACATCTCCGACGTCGACCCGGAAGCGCTGCGCGGGCTCTACCGCGACATGGTGCTGGTCCGCCGGGCCGACCGGGAAGCCAACGCCATGCAGCGCCAGGGCCAGCTCGGCATCTGGGTCCCGCTGCTGGGCCAGGAGGCCGCGCAGGTCGGCTCCGGCCGCGCGCTCAAGCCGCAGGACATGGCCTTCCCGAGCTACCGGGAACACGGCGTGGCCTACACCCGCGGTGTCGACTTCAAGGAACTGCTGGGCATCTTCCGGTGCACCGACCACGGTGGCTGGGACTTCCAGGCCCACGGCTTCCACCCGTACACCATCGTGATCGGCAACCAGGTCCTCAACGCCGCCGGCTACGCGATGGGCCAGAAGTTCGAGGGCAAGGTCGGTGACGACGACGGCGAAGCGACCATCGTCTACTTCGGTGACGGCGCCACCTCGCAGGGCGACGTGCACGAGGGCTTCGTGTGGGCCGCGGTGTACGACGCGCCGCTGGTGTTCTTCTGCCAGAACAACCAGTGGGCGATCTCCGAGCCGACCGAGCGCCAGTCCCGGCTCCCGCTGTACCAGCGCGCCCGCGGCTACGGCTTCCCCGGCATCCGCGTCGACGGCAACGACGTGCTGGCCTGCCTCGCGGTGACCCGCTGGGCGCTCGAGGAGTGCCGCCACGGCAACGGCCCGGTGCTGATCGAGGCGTTCACCTACCGGATGGACGCGCACACCACCACCGACGATCCGACCCGCTACCGGCTCTCCGAGGAGCTGGAGGTGTGGAAGCACAAGGACCCGATCGAGCGCGTGCGGGTGCACCTGGCGCGCAACGGGTTCGCCGACCAGGAGTGGTTCGACCAGATCCAGTCCGAGGCCGACGCCTTCGCCGCGGACCTGCGCGAGTTCTGCTTCAACATGCCGGAACCGCCGCCGGAACGCGTGTTCGCGAACGTCTACGCCGAACCGTCGCCGGTGCTCGACGCCCAGCGCGACGAGTACCTGTCCTACCTGGCCGGTTTCGTGGAAGCGGGTGAGCGCTGATGGCCGCCCCCGTCAAGTCCCCTGTGGACGGTGCGGTGCCCGCCGTGCAGAAGCTGACCATCGGCAAGGCCCTCAACCTGGGCCTGCGCGCCGCGATGGAGGCCGACGACAAGGTCATCATCCTCGGTGAGGACGTCGGCAAGCTCGGCGGCGTCTTCCGCATCACCGACGGGCTGCAGAAGGACTTCGGCGAGCAGCGCGTGCTGGACACGCCGCTGGCCGAGTCCGGCATCATCGGCACCGCGGTCGGCCTGGCCGTGCGCGGGTTCCGGCCGGTGTGCGAGATCCAGTTCGAGGGGTTCATCTTCCCCGGGTTCGACCAGATCTCCTCGCAGCTGGCCAAGCTGCACTACCGGACCCAGGGCAAGATCAAGGTGCCGGTGGTCGTGCGCGTGCCCTTCGGCGGCGGGATCGGTGCCGTTGAGCACCACTCCGAATCGCCGGAGTCGCTGTTCGCGCACATCCCCGGGCTGAAGGTCGTGTCGTGCTCCAACCCGACCGACGCGTACTGGATGATCCAGCAGGCCATCGCGTGCGACGACCCGGTGCTGTTCTTCGAGCCGAAGCGGCTCTACCACAACGGGCAGCTGAAGTCCGAAGTGGACACGACGACGCCGGGCGGGCCGCTGTTCGCCTCGCGGGTCGTGCGCGAGGGCACCGACTGCACGCTGGTCGCCTACGGGCCGTCGGTCAAGGTGTGCCTGGACGCCGCTGCCGCGGCGGCCGAGGAAGGGCGGTCGCTGGAGGTCATCGACCTGCGCACGATCTCGCCGCTCGACCTCGCGCCGGTGTTCGAGTCGGTGCGCCGCACCGGACGGCTGGTCGCGGTCACCGAGGCGTCCTCGGAGTCGTCGATCACCTCGGAGATCGCCGCGCGCGTGCAGCAGGAGTGCTTCTACTCGCTGGAAGCGCCGGTGCTGCGGGCCACCGGGTTCGACACGCCGTACCCGCCGTCCAAGCTGGAGGAGCACTTCCTGCCGGACCTGGACCGCGTGCTGCACACCGTCGACCGCGCGATGGGCTGGTGAGGCGGGGTGCCCGAGTACAAGCAGTTCCTGCTCGCCGACACCGCCGAAGGCCTGACCGAAGCCGAGATCCTGAACTGGCGCGTCCAGCCGGGTGACGAGGTCCAGGTCAACCAGATCGTCGTCGAGGTGGAGACCGCGAAGGCCGCCGTCGAGCTGCCGATCCCGTGGGCCGGTGTGGTCACCGAGGTGCTGGCCGAGGCCGGGGACACCGTCGAGGTCGGGGCACCGCTGCTGACTGTCGACGTGGATCCCGGTGGATCGTCGGCGGCTCCGGCCCAGGCGGTGAACGGGTCGTCCGCGCCCGCTCCGGCCGCCCCGGCGGAGGAGGAGATGAAGCCGCTGGTCGGCTACGGCTCGAAGGCGACCGAGGCCCGGCGACGGCCGCGCAAGGCCGCCGCTCCGGTTCCGGCTCGTTCGGCCCCGGCTCAACCGGCTTCTGCTCCGGCTCAGGCTCCGGCCGCGCCCGCGGCGGCTCGCGGCGGGTACGTGCCGCTGGCGAAGCCGCCGGTGCGCAAGCTCGCCAAGGACCTCGGTGTCGACTTGTCGACGATCACCGGGTCCGCCGAGGGCGGGATCATCACGCGTGAGGACGTGGAGCGGGCGGCGCGCCCGGCCGCTCCCGCGCCAACGGCCGGTGAGCGCGAGCGGCGGGTGCCGATCCGGGGCGTCCGCAAGGCGACCGCGGCGGCGATGGTCGAGAGCGCCTTCACCGCGCCGCACGTCACGGAGTTCCTGACGATCGACGTGACGCCGATGATGGAGCTGCGTGAGCGGCTGAAGAAGCACCCGGACTTCGCCGGGGTGAAGCTCACGCCGCTGGCCTTCGCGGCCAAGGCCGTGTGCATGGCGGCGAAGCGGACGCCGGACGTGAACGCGTCGTGGGACGAGGCGGCCGGCGAGATCGTCTACAAGGACTACGTGCACCTGGGCATCGCCGCGGCGACGCCCCGCGGGCTCGTGGTGCCGAAGATCCGGGACGCGGACGCGATGTCGCTGCCGGAGCTGGCGCGGGCGCTGGACGAGCTGACCACGACCGCGCGCGAGGGCAAGACCCCGCCCGCGGACATGGTGAACGGCACGATCACGATCACCAACGTCGGCGTGTTCGGCGTCGACACCGGCACGCCGATCATCAACCCGGGCGAGGCCGCGATCCTGGCCTTCGGCGCGATCAAGGACGCGCCGTGGGTGGTGGACGGGCAGCTCGCGGTGCGGAAGGTGCTGCAGCTGGCGCTGAGCTTCGACCACCGGCTGGTCGACGGGCAGCAGGGCTCGAAGTTCCTGGCCGACGTCGGCGCGCTGCTGGCCGATCCGGCCATGGCGATCACGTACTGAGGGTCGGGGCCGCGTCGTTCGGGCGCGGCCCCGCTCTTTGACCGCTTGACGGAGTGAGCGCTCACTCCGCACACTGGTCGTCATGACCGAAGCTCCCAGACGCCGCGCGCCCGGCATGAGCGCGGAAGACCGTCGCCGCATGATCGTGCGGGCCGTGCTGCCGCTGGTCGTCGAACACGGCGCCGCCGTGACGACCGCGCAGATCGCGCGGGCCGCCGGGATCGGGGAGGGCACGATCTTCCGCGCCTTCACCGACAAGGACGAGCTGATCGACGCGTGTGTCGCCGAGGCGCTCAACCCGGACGGCGTGCTCCAGGCGATCGCCGAGATCCCGCTCGACCAGCCGCTGCCGGACCGGCTCACCGAAGCCGCCGAGGCGCTGTCGGCCCACCTGGAACGGATGGGCGCGCTGATGTCGGCGTTGCACTCCTCCGGCCACCTCAAGCGCGGTGGGCACCGGAAGGGCTCGCGAATGGAGTCCTTCACCGCGATGCGCGAGGCCGTCGCGGAACTGTTCACGCCCGAGGACCGGTTGCGCCTGCCCGCTGAGAAGCTGGCGGCGGTCTTCCTGTCGCTGCTGTTCTCGCGCCGCCGCGACGAGCAACAGGCCGTGCTGACCACGGCGGAGCTGATCGACGTGTTCCTGCACGGGGCGGTGAGCGCGTGATGCACGGGGGCGGGCCGTCGATCGGCCTGCGGCGGCAGATGCGGCGGGCCAGCAGCACGGTCGCGGAGAGCGGCCTGACCGGGCCGGTCGACATCCCGGACCCGGTGCGGGACGAGCCGACGGACCTGCGGTCCCGGCTGGCGCGGTTCCGGCAGTCGGCGAGCGGCACCGTGCGCGGGCTGCCGCGGGTGGTCCGGCTGGCCTGGCAGGCCAGCCCGGTGATCACCATCCTGATCGGACTGTCCACACTGATCAGCGGATTGCTGCCGACGACCACCGCGTACGTGGCGAAGCTGCTGCTGGACGCCGTCGCCGCGGCGGTGCAGGGCCACGGCTCGACGACCCGGATCGTCGAGCTGGCGGTGCTGGAGTTCGGTGTGTTCACCGCGACGGCGATCAGCACCGCGCTGACGAACGCGGCGCAGCAGCTGCTGCAGGAGCGGATGACACTGAGCATCCGGCACCGCGTGATGGACCACGCGAGCAAGCTGGACCTGCAGTTCTTCGAGGACTCGGAGTCCTACGACCAGCTGCGGCAGGCGTCGCAGGAGGCGCCGCAGCGTCCGGTGGCGATGCTGACCTCGGCGCTGGGGCTGGTGCGGACGTCGATCACGTTCGCGAGCATGGTGGTGCTGCTGGTGTCGGTGAGCCCGCTGCTGGCGGTCGTCGCGCTGGCCGCGCCGGTGCCGGCGTTCATCTCGCAGTCGAAGTACGGGTCGCGGGCGTTCCTGCTGGCGCTGTGGATGTCCCCGATCCGGCGGCGGATGGACTACCTGAACTCGCTGGTCACGACCGACACCTACGCCAAGGAGACCAAGCTGTTCGGGCTCGGGCCGTACCTGGTGGACCGGTTCCGGCGGCTGGGGCAGAACTACTACGCGCGCGAGCGGCGGCTGACCACGCGGCGGAACCTGGTGGGGACGGCGTGGAGCCTGCTGTCCACTTTGGCCGGTTCGGGGATCGCGTTGTACATCGCGCTGGAGGCGGTGGCCGGGCGGTTGTCGATCGGGGACCTGGCGCTGTACACGGCGGCCGCGGCGGCGGTGCAGACGTCGGTGCAGGGGTTGTTCAGCGGGTTCTCCGGGATGTACGAGAACAACCTGTACCTGGACACGCTGTACCAGTTCCTGGGGACCGCGCCGCGGATCACGGCGCCGACGCTGGCGCGGCCGGTGCCGGAGCCGGTGCGGGGGCACGTGTCGTTCGAGAACGTGTCGTTCAGCTACCCGGGGGCGGCGGAGAAGGCGCTGGACGGGGTGTCGTTCGAGATCCGGCCGGGTGAGACGGTGGCCGTGGTGGGGCGGAACGGGGCCGGGAAGTCGACGTTGATCAAGCTGCTGTGCCGGCTCTACGACCCGACGGAGGGCCGGATCCTGCTGGACGGGGTGGACCTGCGGGAGTTCGACCCGGACGAGTTGCGGGCGCGGATCTCGGCGGTGTTCCAGGACTACGTGACGTACCAGGGGACGGCGGCGGAGAACATCGGGCTGGGGCAGCTGAGCGGCTTGGCCGACCGGCCGCGGATCGAGGAGGGGGCGGAGCGCGCGGGGGTCGCCGGGCGGATTTCCCGGCTGCCGAGGGGTTTCGACAGCCCGCTGGGCCGGTGGTTCGACCAGGGGGTTTCGTTGTCCGGCGGCGAGTGGCAGAAGATCGCGCTGGCGCGGGCCTTCATGCGGGACGCGCCGCTGCTGATCCTGGACGAGCCGACGTCCGCGCTGGACGCCGCGGCGGAGCACGACCTGTTCACGAGGCTACGAGCACTGTCCGAAGGCCGGACGACGCTGTACATCTCGCACCGCTTCTCGACGGTGCGGCAGGCGGAGAAGATCCTGCTGCTCGACCGGGGCCGCCTGGCGGAGGAAGGAACGCACGATGAGCTGATGTCACAGGGCGGGGACTACGCGGCACTGTTCACCCTGCAGGCGGCGGCATACCTGGAGGAGGCGGCGTAGCACTCCGCACCGACTCGGTGACAGCGGGGCGAGCCGGACGCTATCGTGCTGCTCGAGCGAGGGAGGGCTCATGACCGACAACCCGACCGACGTGGCAACCCAGGTAGCAAACGTCTTCGGCGGCGAGCAGCAACTGACCACGATGGCCACCGACGCGAAGCGCATGCTGGCGGACGCGCAGGCGGGCAGGTGGGCGGTGGACGAGGAGACGGGCAGCCACCTGCGCCGCGCGGTGACGCAGATGCAGACCCGGTTGGGCGAGGTCGGCCAACGCGTGCATCTGCTGCAACGTGCCCCCAAGTTCGGCAACGACGAGTACGCACAGCGAGCCGCCGCACATTTCCTCAGTGCGATGGACTCTGACGATCAGTCACTGGTCCAGGTGTTCAACGCGGCGCGGGACACCCTGGAAACGCTTCGTCAAGCCATCGAAACCGCGATCAGCAAGTACGACGCCTCGGACGAGTCGGCTACCAAGGCGCTCAACACCCTCAGGAACCAGGAATCTCGGTGAACCGTCGATCTGCCCGGACCATCGCGGCCGTCGCTTGCACACTGGCGGCAGGAACCGCCTGCACCAGCACTGTCTCCGGCAGCGCGTTGCCCGCGCCCGGTCCGGCTCCCAGCTCGAGCTCGGGAAATTCGGGCGTGTTCGCCGGGCTCAACGCCTGCCAGCTCCTCGACCAGCTCAACGCCGGTCAAGGCTTCAACCCCGGCGAGAACAAGAGCCCCCGGAACCAATGCACAGCCTCGAAACCGGAATTCATCACCTACAGCCTCGCGCTCGATTCCACTCAAGGGCTCAGCGGATTCGCCGCGGACAACACCGGCGCGCGGGAAATTTCGATCAACGGCCGAGACGCCTTGCAAGCCGACATCCCCACCGGCGGTTGTGCGATTGCGGTCGGGGTCGGGGAGCACGCCCTCGCCCTGGTATTGGCGACCATGGCGCGGGCCAGTGAAGACGCTCAGGGCTGTCCGAACGCGCAGGCCTTCGCCGAGAGGGTTGAGCCTCTGCTGCCGAAGGGCTAGGCGGGCGGATCGGACACATCCGCCACCGCCGGGGGCTTGATCGCGCTATCTTCTCGGTGACGTCCACCGCGCGCAAGTTGACCGAGGAGCCCCGGGATGAGTTGGCAGGATGAGCTGCGCCGTTTGGACGCTGAGCTCGCCAACGGGACCATCACCCAGCACCAGCATCGCAAGATGCGCGACGAGCTGCTCGCCGCCGCGTCCGGGAACGTGGCTCCGGCGTCGGTGGCCTCGCCGCGGGGGCGGGTTGATGGGGCGCCCCAGTGGCAGAGTGCGAATCCGGCCGCTCCGGGGTTCACGCCGCAGCCGGGGCAGGCTCCGTGGCCGCCGCACGATCCGCACGGTGTGGTGCCGCCGCACTGGGGGCAGGGGCACCCGCCGCAGGGGCAGCAGGGGCAGATCACGCAGCCCGTAGGCGTGGACGGGCAGCCGCAGAACGGGCAGCCGCAGGGTGGACACAGCCCCGCTGACACCGGGCATGGCCAGGTTCCACCCGGTCCGGCCCAGGGTGGCCAGCCGCAGGCTGGGCAGAGTCCGGCTGATGCCGGGCTGGGCCAGGTACCGGCTGGCCAGGTGCAGCAGCCGGGTGCGGTCCAGGGCCAGCAGCCACAGCCGGGCCAGCCGGAGCAGCGGCAGCAGCCGCAGCCCGGTCAGTCGCAGCAGGGCCAGCAGCCGCAGCCAGGTCAGCCGCAGCCGGGTGAGGAGCCGGGTCAGCAGCCGCAGCTTGGTGCTCTTGCCACCGAAGAGGGGCCCACCCAGAGCATCTCGGCTCAGCTGCTCGCCACCGACAAGCCCACCAGCGCCCCCAGCCCGGCCGACGAGCGGGCCACCGACTCCATGCGCTTCCCCTCCATCGAGGACGCGCCCACCGTCATCACGAACCCCGTGCCGCCGCCCGCGCGGGCCCTGCCCAGCATGGCTCCGCCGCCTCCGCTGCACGCGCCCCGCCAGCAGCCCATGCCCTTCGACCCGGCGCCGCGGCTCCAGGCGCCTCCCAAGCGCAAGCCGACCTGGCTGTTCATCACCCTCGGCGTCGTCGTGGTCATCGCCATGGTCGCGGCCGGCGTGTGGTTCCTGCGCGACCAGAACACCACCGCCACGACCACCGCGTCGGCGAACTCCGCCGCCAGCTCACCGGAGGCCGTCGAGGCTCGGTTGCCGACCCTGCCGGGCACCCCGAGCTCCAACAACGGCACCCTGACCGTCGACCAGGGCATCGACCTCAAGCTGTACTCCCGCGAGGAAGGCCAGCTCTTCAAGGACAACGGCGCCGGCCAGGTCATCTTCCGCGGCTCCGCCCAGGGCCCGCAGGGCTACCTCGTCCTGGTCGTCCCCGCCGGCTCGCCCGCCGCAGCCGCCACCATCACCCGCGGCCTCTACGAGCACTCCCTCAGCGCCGGCCTGCAGACCGTCCCCTCCGGCTCGACCGACGCCAAGGCCGTCACCGGCAGCAACTCGGCCGGGCAGATGAGCGGCACGTGGTACACCTCGGGCAGCTACGCCGTCGCGATCTGGGTCTCCCAGGGCCTCGACGGCGACCCGGCCGCCCTGGCCGAACGCCTCGCCCAGACCAAGACCTCCCTGGCCACGGCCCTCCCGCCGAACTAGGGCACCTGGCCCGGCCGCAGCACGTCACCGCAGCGGCCGGTCACCGCCGCCGCGGCCGCGGGCTCCACCCGCGGCACGGTCACCCGCGCGTACGCGCGCAGGTTCACCAGGTCGTCCCCGTCGAGGGCGTCCAGCCGCACCCAGTCGCCGTTCTTGCCCGTCCGGTCCAGCACCACCGCCGCGTAGTCGACGGCCAGGCGCGCGTCCGACGTCAGCCCCGTCACGTCGCTCCACGGCACGTGCGTGTGGATGAACGTCGGCTTGACCTCGTCGAACAGGTGATCCCGCAGCCCCGCGAAATCGCCCGTCGACACCAGGTCGGCGATGCGCGCGTCGGCCAGCCCGACCGAATCCACCACCCGCAACCGGCTGGTCAGCGCGGTCCCGCCGATGTCCGGCAGCAGCACCGACCCCGCCCGCAGGCCGATCGTGTCCGCGTACCCGTTGAACAGCCGCCCGTACCGCTCCGCGATCTGGCACAGCGGCACCACCGGCCCGTTCGCGAACCCGCGACCCGAATCGGCCAGCGCGGGCGCGCTCGGCACCGCCGCCGCCACCAGCACGACCGCCAGCACCGTCCGCCACCGCACCGACAGCGCCCGCATCACCTCGACCGCCGACAGCGCCGCGACCAGCGCCGCCATCGTCCACAAGGGAGTCGCGAACCGGAACTCGCCGCCCGGCTCCGGGTTGAGCACGCAGTACGCGGCCAGCGCCAGCACCAGCGGCACCAGCCACGCCACGAGCGGCCGCCGCAGCGCCGGGACCAGCCAAAACGCCAGCGCCACGGTCGCCAGCCCGGCCAGCACCACGGGCCAGCCGAGGTACTCCACCGGCTCCACCACACGCCCGGCGTCCGACCACGACGGCGGCTGCTGGTTCTTCGCCACCGCCGTGTTCGGCACCCACCGCCCGAACTCCGCGTGCCGCCACAGCAAGTAGCCGCCGTACGGGACGGCGAACGCCAGCACCGAGATGAGAACCGGCACCAGCCGCTGCGCGAAGACCAGCGCCACCACCGGGTACACCACTACGAAGATCGCGCCGTCCGGCCTGGTCAGCGCCGCCAGCACGACCACCAGCCCGGCGCACAACCCGATCCGCACGTCGGGCACCCGCCCCTCCGCCACCGCCCGGAACAGCAGCGCCGCGAGCCACGCCACCGCCAGCGCGTACAGCGGGTTCTCCAGCCCGGACAGCGACCAGATCACGAACGACGGGATCGCGGCCAGCAACCCGCCGGCGAACAACGTCACCAGCCACGCCCATCGCGTGACGCGTTTCACCGCGAAGTGGCACGCCGCGAGCACGCCCGCGCAACACGCCAATCCGAGCGCCTTCGGGAACAGCACGTAGTCGGGCACCCCGAAGATCGCGCCCGTGTCGAACAGGCGCAACACCTTGCCCAGCATCAACAGGACGAGCCAGGCCGGGTTGGAAAACCCCTCGACCGGCTCCGCGCCGGGCTGGAGCACCGGCCCCGCGCCGTCGACCAGGTCACGCGCGTACGCGAACGTGATCGCCGCGTCGTCGTTGATCCAGTTCCCGTACGACCACCCGTGCAGCCCGATGAGCGCGGTACCCCCGGCGACCGCGGCCACGGCAGGCCAGCGTGCCGCCATTTCGCCCCCTCCTCGATCCACAGCCTCCCCGGACAAGGTCACGAAACGACCCTCACCGGCGATGAGCAGGGTAGGCGTGCACAATGTGCGTCGTCACCGTAGCGCTATCCGGCGGACGCGTTCCGCCTCGTCCAGAGCAGATTAGGGGGCTACCGGGTGTCCTGGCAGGAGGAGTTGCGCAAGCTGGACGAAGAGCTTGCCTCGGGACGTCTCTCCGCGGACGACTACCGCGTCCGCCGCGACCAGGTGCTCTCGTCCGCGGTGTCCTACAGCGAAAGCACGCCGCAACCGCCGCAGCCCCCGCAGCCGACGCCCCCGCAGCCGACGCCCCAGCAGGACAACTCCGCCGACTCGACGCAGGTGATCGCGCCGATCAGCCCGCCGCAGGGCACGCCACAGCCGCCCCAGCAGCAGAACTTCTCCGCCGAGCCGACGCAGGCCGTCTCGCCGAACTGGCAGGCCCGGCCGCCGGCCGACCCGGAGCGCACCCAGTACGTGGCCAACCCGCCCGCGCCGCAGTCGCCGCCCGCGGGCTTCCCCGCCTCCCCGCCGGGGGGTTTCCCGCACTCCGGTCCGCAGCCGGTGCAGCAGCCGTGGAACGCGCCCGAGTCCGACGTGAGCCCGCCGTGGGGCGGCTCCGACTTCCCGCCGATCAGCCCGGTCGCGCAGGGCCCGGAGGCGTTCGACGACAAGCCGTCCAAGGGCAAGGGCAAGGCCGTCTGGATCTCGGTCGCGGTCGTCGTGGTGCTGGTCGCCGCGGGTCTGACGATCTTCCTGACCACCTCCGGCGGTGACGACGACCAGGCCGGCCCGACGACCACGCAGGCGCCGCCCACGTCGAGCGTCGCGAGCAACTCGCCCAACCAGGCGCTGCTGGACAAGATCCCGCCGACCGAGGGCACCGCCGACGGCCAGAGCGGTCTGCTGCCGGTCACCAGGCTGGTCGACCTGGGCATCATGGACTCCGGTGAGGCGGCGCTGCTGAGCGGCCGCTCGGTGGAGGAGGTCGCCTGGCGCGGTTCGCAGCGCCAGCCGGACGCCAGCGGCCCCGGCAACGAGAAGATCTCGGTGACGGTCATCCCGCTGGACAGCTCGGCCACCGCGACCGCGCTCGCCGGCCAGCTGCGCCAGTACTACGTCCGCAACGGCCTGGTGCTGATCAACGACCAGCTGCCGAACATCCCGCCGCAGGTGGTGTTCCACAAGCTGGTCGCCTCGCCGATCGTGTACCGGGGCACCTGGGTGTCGGGCAACAACCTGATCCGCGTCAACGTGACCCAGGGCGACCTGGCCGACGAGGCCGCCCTGTCGGGCGCCTACCAGCGGACCGTCCGCTCGATGCTGCTGCCCTATCCGGCGGGTTGATCGTGAGCGACCTGGTCGCCGAGATCATCCGCCACGCCGCCGATCACACCGCGCTGTCCGACGAGCTGCACTTCGCGGCGCTGGCTCCGGCCGAGCGGGACCAGCTCGACCACGGCCGGGCGAACGTGTTGCGGGCGCTCCGGCTGCCGCCGGACGCGCACGTGCTGGAGGTGGGCGCGGGGCACGGCGCGGTGACGCGATACCTCGGTGAGCGGGTGGCGCGCGTCGACGCGGTCGAGCCGGACCACGCGGACGTCGTGCGGGCCCGGACCGCCGATCTGCCCGGGGTGCGGGTGCTCGACGCGGTTCCCGGCGACCAGTACGACCTGGTCGTCGCGGCCGGCGTCGAGCACGCGGACCGGGTCAAGCCCGGCGGCGTGCTGTGCCTGGCCGTGCCGAACCGGCTGGGCGTCAGCCGGCCTGGTGGGCAGTCGCGCCGCCACTGGGAGCGGCAGCTGACCGAGGCCGGGCTGACCGTCCACAAGGTCCTCGGCTGCCTGCCCGACCACCGGATCACGCGTGCCGTGATCACCGCCGAGCTGCTGGAGCACCACCCGCGGCTGGCGGTCGAGCTGGCCGGCCGGGACGAGCGCTGGGCCGAACTGGTCGAGGGCGGGCTCGGACTGGACACCGTGGACGGTCTGCTGTTCCTCGCCTCGGCCGGGGAACCCGCCGTGGACCTGTGGCCGGAAGACGTGCTCGCCACCTACTTCAACACCGACCGCGCGGCCCGCTGGTGCACCCGGGCGGACGTGGTCGGCGGCGAGATCCACCGCACTCCCCTGCTGCCGCAGGAACCCGGCCCGGTCGCCGTGCGCGAGTGGACGGACGTCGTGGTGGACGCCCCGGCCCTGCCCGAGGTGCTGATCGAGCAGCCGTGGCGCGCCGCGGAACTGCTGACCGCGTGGGCGGAGCTGGTGCGGGCGGACCCGTCGTGGGACCTGATCCCGGCCAACGTGCTGGTGACCGACCCGCCGCGGGCGATCGACCTGGAGTGGGTGCGCGCCGGGACCACCGCCGAGCAGGTGATCGACCGCGGCCTGCTGCTGCTCGCCGACGAGCTGGCCCGGGCGGGCTGGACCGGCGCCGCGCCCGGCACGACGGTGCGGGACCTGGCCGCGTGGCTCGGTGTCCTGCTCGACCGGCCGACCGCGTTCGTCGACGCCGCCGCCGAGCGCGGGGCGGAGTTCCAGGCGATCCGCCGCTGCGGCATCACCACGGGACCTGGTCTGGACCACGAACGGGACGCGATGCGCCTGGCCTGGCGCCGCCGTCTCGCCGAAGAAACCGGACGGCACCCCGCCGGACCGACCGAGCTGGACGCGCGGGTCGCCCACACGATGGCGCGCGTCGACCGGATCATCGCGCCCGGCGACTCGATGTTCCGCGGCAACACCGAGCACTACTTCGCGGTGGCGGGGCAGGCGTTGCGGGCGTGCCTGCACGGCCTGGAGGCCGCCGGGCGGCCGGCGCCGCGGCGGGTGCTCGACTTCGGCTGCGGCTACGGCCGGGTGCTGCGCACGTTCCGCGCCGCCTTCCCGGACGCCGAACTGATCGCCTCGGACATTGAAGCCGACGGCGTCGAGCACTGCGTGCGGTTCTTCGGCGCGATCGGGCTCCCCGCGTCGGTGCGCATCGAAGAGATCCCGCAGGTCAGCGACATCGACCTGATCTGGTCCGGCTCGGTGCTGACCCACCTGGACATCGCGGCGTGGGACGCGCTGCTCGGCTACTTCGAGCGCGCGCTCGCGCCGGGCGGGGTCGCGGTGGTGACCACGCACGGCCGCCGCGTCGCGTGGCGCATGGCCAACGGCGGCGAGTACGGCCTGACCGCGCGGGACCACGCCCGGGTGCTGGCGGACCACCGTGACCACGGGTTCGGCTACGCGGACTACCCCGGCCAGCCCGGGTACGGCATCTCGCTGAGCACGCCGGAGTGGGTGGCCGGGCACGTCCTCACCCCGCGCTTACGCCTGGCCGGGTATGTCGAGGCGGGCTGGGACGGTCACCAGGACGTGCTGATCCTGGTCAAGGACGCCGAAGAGACGTTGAAGGCGGGACGATGAACACAGCGGCCGGGTTGGTGCGGCCGGGACGGCCGGTGGGGCACCTGTTCGAGCTGCGCGGCTGGGTCACCGCGGGCGAGACCGTGACCGTCCACATCGGAGCGTCCGAGGCCGGGGTGCGGCGGCAGGACACCGGCACCGAGCCGCCGGGCACGACCGGCCTGCTGATCCGCACGCCGGATCCGGTGCCGACCGGGCGGCACGAGGTCGTGGTGCGCGCCGCGAACGGGGACGCGCTGACCAGCGCCGTCGTCGAGGTCGGCCGCTTCGGTGACGAGGAACCGCTGCGGCTGTACGAGATCGACACCCCGAAGCACGGCGACAACCCGCAGGGCGACGTGGTGTTCGTGCGCGGCTGGGTGCTGCTCGATTCGCGGGCGCCGTCGCTGGTCGAGGTCCTCGTCGACGGCGGCGAGCCGATCCGCGCGCGCACCCGCCTGCCGCGGCCGGACGTGGCCGACCACCTGCCGGACTTCCCGGACGCCGGGGTCAGCGGGTTCGAGGCGCGGGTGCCGATCGACCTGCCCGCCGGGGAGGACCGCGCGCTGTCGGTGCGGGTGCGCGTCCGCGGCGAGCTGTCCGGCGAGTGGACCTCCGAGGCGCGCGAGGTCGTGCTGTCCAACCCCGCCGCGGAGGATTCCGACGTCAAGCTGGCCGCCCACCTCGCGGAACGCACGCGCGCGGCGCTGACCCGCCCACGCGGCACCACCGATCCGCGGCACGTGCTGGTCTTCACGCACAGCCTCGCGGTCGGCGGCGGGCAGTTGTGGTTGCAGGAGCTGCTGGACCGGCTCGCGACCCGGCACGGCTGGCGCATCACGGTGATCACGCAACTGGACGGCGAGCTGCGCGCCGACTGCGAGGCGCACGGCATCGACGTGCACCTGACCTCGCCGTACCGGGTGCACGACGTCGCCTCCTACGAAGGGCACATCGCCGAGCTGGCCCAGTTCGCGCGGGGCACCGACGCCTCGGTCGCGCTGGTCAACACGCTGGGCGCGTTCCCCGGCGCGGACGCGGCGATCCGGTGCGGGCTGCCGACCGCGTGGGTGCTGCACGAAAGCTTCGACCTCAACGACTTCTCGTACCAGAACTGGGGTCCGGCCGGTCTGCTGCCGCCGGTGCGCGACCGGTGGGTGAGCACGCTGCGCGAGGCGGACCGGTTGCTGTTCGTCGCCGACGCCACGCGCGAGATGTTCCTGCCGTTCTCCAGCCCGGCGCGCTGCCGCACGATCCGCTACGGCACGCCGATGGTCACGTACGGCGGTCAGGTGTCCGAACGCGACCGTCGCGCCGCGCGGCGGAAACTCGGCATCCCCGAGGACACCACGCTGCTGCTCAACGTCGGCGTGCTGGAACCACGCAAGGGCCAGGGCCTGCTGATCAGCGCGATGGACCGGGTCCGGCGCGCGCACCCGGGGATCCGGTTGAGCATCGTCGGCCACCACCCGTCGCCGTACGAGCTGGCGCTGGCCGAGTTCACCGAGCGGGCCGGCCTGACCGACTGGGTCGACCTGGTGCCGATCCAGCGCGACCCGACGCCGTGGTTCGAGGCCGCGGACATGTTCGTGAACAGCTCCGACGTGGAGTCGCTGCCGCGCTCGATCCTGGAGGCCGTGTGCTGCGGCCTGCCGGTCGTGGCCAGCGACGTGTTCGGCGCGCGCGAGATGATCACCGACGGGCACAGCGGCTGGCTGTTCGAGCCCAACGACGCGGACGCGCTCACCGTCGCGCTGCTGCGCGCCCTGGACACCCCGGCGGACCGGCGGCGCGCGATCGCCGCGGCCGCCTACGAGAAGCTGCACGGCTGGCTGGACCCGGCGGGCTACGCCGCCGAGTACGCCGACGTGCTCACCGAGCTGGTGAAGGAGCGGGGATGACCGACGAGCTACCGGGTGCGGTGCGAGCCGAGCTGACCCGGCTGCGGGCCGAGCGGGTCGCGTTCACCGAGGAGCGCGAACGGTTGCGCACCGAGCTGCGCGAGTCCGAGCTGCAGATCCGCGAGCTGGCCCGGCACCGCGACGAGCTGGTGAAGCAGGTCGAGAAGCTCTCCGGCGTCACCGAACGCGCCGAGCAGGCCGACGCGCTGGCGCGGGACGTCCTGGTCGCCCGCGCCGAACGCGATTCGCTGCGCGCCGAGCTGGCCGAGACCCGCGCCGAGCGGGACCGGCTGCGGCTGCGGCTGCTCGACGCCGAGCTGCAGCTCTCCGGCGCGGCCCCGGCGGAGGCGCCGGTCGCCGAGAGCGGCCAGCCGGCCGCCGAGCAGCGGGCCGCCGAACTGGCGCGGGAACTGGACGCGACGCGGGCGACGGTGAGCTGGCGGGTCACCGCGCCGCTGCGGGCCGTGCGGCGGCGGACTTCATGACCGTCCAGCTCTGCTTCGTGTCCGCGACCGGCGGCTCCGGGTTCATGGCCGAGCTGCTGGAGGTCGTCGCCGACGCGGTGCGCCGCGCCGGGTTCCGCGCGACCACGGCGACCGGCCGCTACCCGGACGCGGACGCCGACACGGTCTACGTCGTGGTGCCGCACGAGTACTTCGTGGTGACGCCGGAGGCCGACCAGCCGACCGAGGAGCAGCGGCGCCGCACGATCGCGTTCTGCGTCGAGCACCCGGGCACGGCGACGTTCGAGCGCAGCGCGTCACTGGTGCCGACCCTGGCCGGTGCGGTGGACATCAACCACGACTCGACCGCCGAGCTGCGCCGTCGCGGCATCCCGGTCGAGCACTTCCAGCTGGGCTACTCGCCGCTGTGGGACGCGTGGGGCGGCGACCCGGACAGCGCCCGCGAGATCGACGTGACCTACCTCGGCACCGCCGAGCGGCGCCGGTCGATGCTGCTCGCCTCCTACGCTTCGGACCTGGCGGACCTGCGGGTCCGGCTGCTCACCCCGCCGCACGAGCCGATGGGCCCGCGCCGGGTCGACTTCCTGCCCGGCGAGGCGAAGTTCCAGCACCTGGCGAACTCGCGGTTCCTGCTCAACCTGCACCGCGAGCGGTCCCGCGCGCTGGAATGGGTGCGGGTGCTGGAGGCGCTGTGCAACGGCTGCGTGGTGCTGACCGAGCCGTCCACGGACCTCGCGCCGCTGGTGCCCGGCACGCACCTGGTCGTCACGCGGGCGGAGTCGCTGGGCGCGGCCGCCGCCGCGCTGGCCGCGGACCCGCAGCGGGAACGCGACCTGCGTCAGGCTGGGTACGAGTTCGTGCGCACCGCGCTGGACCCGCTGGCGTCCGCGAAGACGCTGGTCGAGCTGGCCGAGCGGGTGCTGACCGCCTCGCCCGGCGTGCCCGCGAGCGCGCCGCTCGCCGAGACCGGCGGCATCGACGAGCCGCGGCCGTTGGCGATCGACACCCCGTCGTGGGACGTGCGGTTCGCCGGCACCCGGTCGCTCGGCGCCCCCGCCGAGAACCCGCCCCTGGCCACCCGGATGGGGCAGCAGACCGCGGACGCGCGCCGCACGTCCGGGGTGGAATGGCTGCCCTCGGTGGTGCCGACGGTGTTCCCGGACGCCGATCGGACGGATGTCGACGTGCTGCTGGTCCGTCGTCCGGGTGAACCCGATCCGGACCCGCTGGTGCGCGACCTGCTCGCCGGCACCGTGCTCCCGCGGCGGATCCTGGTCGGCGAGGACGGTGTCGCGCCGCGGCCCGCTCCGCGCCCGGCCGACCTGTTGCGCCACGAGCTGCCGCTGGGCCGCGGCTACACGCGCAACCAGCTGCTGGAACGCTCGTCCGCGCCGTGGCTGCTGGTGCTCGACGGCGGGATGCGGGCCACGCGCCGGCTGCTGGAACGGCTGGTCGCCGCGTCCGACGGGGTGGACGTCGTGCACTGCCCGGTCGCCGACCCGATCGAGGGCCTGGTGGGCGCGCTGCCGCCGGAGGAGCGCCGGCTGGCCGAGCTGCCCTACCTCGGCAGCGGGTACCTGGTGCGGCGCGAGCTGCTCGACTCGTTCGGCGGCTGGACCGAGGATCCGCTGGCCGACGGGCTGGAGGACCACGTCTTCTGGCGGCGGCTGGCCACCCGCGGCGTGCCGACCGCGCTGGTCCAGCAGGTCCTGCTGAGCCGGCTGCGGCCCGATCCGGCGCCCCGCCCGGTGGACCTCGACCCGCACCGCGTCTGGTCGCTGACGCGCATCCTCGCAGGTGAACCCATCGGGTGAGATCCGCGTGTCACGCAACCTCCTCCCACTCTCGCGCGCCTGCTGAGCAGAGCATCGGGGGCGGGAAGGAGGCCCGGGATGTGGGTGCAGATCGGCCTCGTCGGCCTGCTCGGCGTGGTGTTCCTGGTGCGGCTGGTGGCGGTGCTGCGTCACCGTGAGCCGCGCGGGGTGACCAAGCCGGACTCGTAGGCGAGCACCACGAGCTGGGCGCGGTCACGCGCGCCGAGTTTCGTCAGGATGCGGCTGACGTGCGTGCGCGCGGTGGCCGGGGAAATCACCAGCTGCGCGGCGATCTCGTCGTTGGACAGGCCACCGGCGACCAGGGCCAGCACCTCGCGTTCGCGGTCGGTGACCTGGCGGACGGCGGCGGTGTCGATGCGCCGGTTCTCCGGGCGGCCGACGAACTCACTGATCAGGCGGCGGGTGACGGTCGGGGCGAGCAGCGCCTCGCCGGAGGCGACCACCCGCAGCGCGCGGAGCAGTTCGACCGGGTCGGTGTCCTTGAGCAGGAACCCGCTCGCGCCGGCGCGCAGCGCCTGGAAGACGTACTCGTCGACGTCGAAGGTGGTCAGGACCAGGACCTTCACCGCGGCGAGGTCGGGATCGCCGGTGATCTCGCGGGTCGCGGTGAGCCCGTCGACGCCGGGCATGCGGATGTCCATGACGACCACGTCCGGCCGGTGTTCCCGGGCGAGCGCAAGCGCTTGCGCACCGTCCGCGGCCTCGCCGCAGACCTCGAACCCGTCCTCGGTCTCCAGCAGCACGCGGAACCCGGCGCGCACCAGCGCCTGGTCGTCGGCGAGCACGACCCGGATCACGTCTCCTCCAGGGGTAGTTCCGCGCGGACCTCGAAGCCGCCGTCGACCACGCGGGCCTCGGCTCTGCCGCCGAGGGTGGCGGCGCGTTCCTGCATGCCCCGCAGGCCGTTGCCGATCGCGGGAGTCTCGGCGCCGCGGCCGTCGTCGCGCACCACGAGGGAGAACCGGCCGTCGTGGCGGGCGAAGCGGATGTCGACGGTGCGGGGCTGGTTGGCGTGCCGGACCACGTTGGTCAGCGACTCCTGCAGGATCCGGTAGGCCGCGCCGTCGACCGGGGCGGGCAGGTCGCCGGGCGAGCCGTGGACGCGGACGGTGAGGCCGGTCGCGCGGGTGTGGTCGAGCAGCTCGTCGAGTTGCCGCAGGCTGGGCGCGGGGCCGAGGCCCTGGCCAGACCGCAGGACGGTGACCGTGGCGCGCAGGTCGGCGAGCGCGGCGGCGCTGGCCTCCTTGATCGCCTGCAGCGCGGCGACGGCCTGGTCCGGCCGCCGGTCCGCGACGTGCACCGCGACGCCGGCCTGGACGTTGATCATGGCCAGGCTGTGCGCGACGACGTCGTGCACCTCGCGCGCGATGCGCAGCCGCTCCTGCTCGGCCAGCCGGGACTGCCGCTCGGCGGCCTCCTGCTCGGTCGCGCGCTTGGCCGCGACCCGGTTGCGCACGGCGGTCCCGATGCCGACGACGGCGACGAGCCACACGACGAACAACCCGGCGCGGGCGTCGAGCACGAGTTCGCCGCCGCGGGCGAGGTAGACGGGCAGCACGGCCGCCATGACGACCGCCCCGGCGACCCCCGCGACGAGCGGGCCCCGGACGCGGGTGAGCACGAAGAGCGCGATGGTCGGCACCACGACGGCGGGCCCGCCCGGGTGGCCCGTGCTGTAGTAGGCCCAGGTCAGCGCGGCGGTGACGAGGAAGACCGGCAACGGATACCGCCGCACCACGACCAGCGGCAGCGCGGCGCCGGTGAGCCACAGGTAGCCGGGCAGGTCGAGCGGATGCCCCTGGGACCGGCCGGCCACGGTGGTCGCCCCGAGGACGAACGCCAGCGGGACGAGGGTGAGCACCACGTCCACGAGGGCCGGCCACCGGCGCGGATCACGCACGCCCCCGAAGCTACGGCAGACGACAGCACAGCGCGTCCGTCGAAAAGCGGCTCTTGGATTACGACTCGGGCGGTACACGGCCGGTCAGGGCAGGCGCGGCAGCACCGCGCGCCACGCGTCCAGCTCGCGCCGCACCTCCTCGCGCCGCACCTCCTCGCTCCGCACCTCCTCGCTCCGCACGCGGTGGGCGATCGCCACGGCGGGTGCGACCACGTTGCGCGCCCGGCGCAGGCTGCGCATCTCGTCGAGGTCCTCGGCGCGCAACGACCACTCGACCGTCAGGACCGATCACCCCCGGCCTTTTCCCACACCGGCGGCCCCACCCGGACCTGGATCTGCCGGTTGCGGTCCCGGTGGTCGGCGATCGTGCCGTGGATCGGTTCGCCCACCGCGGGCCACTTCGAATGGTCGAACACGTCGTTGCCGCCCGGCCGGTAGCTGATGGCGTCGATCAACGCGGGCACGTTCCCGGGCAGGGACACGACCATGCCGAACGGCAGGTGTTGTTCGACCACGGCCTCCACCGCCGAGCCGATCGGGAAGCGTTCCTTCGCAGCCGCCCACTCCGCGTCGTTCATCATCGATGCCACTTTCTCGGGTACTGGTTGAGTTCTTCCACTCGAGACGCGGGGATCTCGACCTCGGTCAGCGGCCCACCCTGGTACGGCTGTTCGTACCGGGCGAACCGATCCGCGTACTCCGACGCCGGAATCCGGATCTCGATGACGCCTTCACCGTAGTGACCGGCATAGGTGTCGGCGAGTTCCCGGTCCCGGGCGAAGAAGGCGCCCGCCGCCCACGGCCCGGTCCCGCCGTAGTCGTCCGCGTTGTAGCCGTGGTCGTACTGCTGCTGCCCCAGACCTCGTTGCGGCGCCTTGTAGAGCGGTACGTACTCCTCGTCGGCGCCATCCGGTCCATCCGGGCCGCAGCCGTCCGCCGCGGTGAGCCCGAGCGGGTCCACCCAGCTGGTCGGGTTCGGCACGTACGCCTGCGGGTTGAACCCGCCCTCGAGCCCCAGCGGATCGTTGCTCGCGTACCGACCGGATTCCGGGTCGTAGTAGCGGTGGACGTTGTAGTGCAGACCGGTTTCGTCGTCGTGGTACTGACCGGCGAACCGCAGCGGTGTCGCGGCCCGGTTCCGCAGCCGGGACAACGCCGCGCCCCACAGCGTCCGGTGGCCTTGCCACGCGAGGCCGCCGTGCGGATCGACGAGCTCGGTCGGTGTTCCCACCAGGTCCGTGACGATCGAGTAGAAGGCGCGGTCGACCCACTGCCGCGCGCCGTCCGCGCCGAACTCCCGCTCGATCTGCGCGAGGGGCCGCCGCCCGCCCGGGTCGTGCTCCCACGAGATCGCGGTGGCATCGCTGTCGATCTGTTCGATGAGGACGGTGCCGTCCCAGAAGAAGTCGGTTCGTTCGACGACCGTGGTGCCGTCCGCGGCCAGCCGCAGTTTCGCGATCCGGCGGCCGAGCGCGTCGTAGAGGTAGCGCCACCGCGTGCCGTCCGGCGTGACCACGGCGACCAGCCGGTCGTCGGAATCCCAGGTGTAGTGCCACGTGTCGGGTTTCGCGGACAGGCGCTTCTTCTGCCGGAACGTCACCCGCCCCTGCCGGTCGTACCCGTACCGCACGCGACCGGCCGAGAGGACGAGCGAACCCTGGTACTCGCGTGGGCCCTGGTCCTCGGCGCCCGCCCAGCCGGCGGCCCGGATGTTGCCCGCGGGGTCGTAGGCGTAGCGCTCGCTGCCGGCAGTGCCGGTGACCTGCTCCACGCGGCCGTTCGCGTCGAGTTCGAACTGCCGCACACCCGCGATGTCGTCCTCGACCGCGCGGACGAACCCGTCCGGGCGGTAGTGGTACCGGCGCTGGTACAGGTTCCGCATCGCCCCCTGGGAGCGGTCCGTCACGCTCGCCACGGTCTGCGAGCTCAGGCGGTGTGCCGGAGTCCAGGTCTGCGCGAGCGTGGTCCCGCTGTCCAGCAGCCGCTCCACCTCACGACCGGCAGCGTCGAAACCGAACGAAAACGTCCGCCCACCCGTGCGGAGCGAGACCGGACGATGGGTCGTCCCGTAGTCCCAGAAACTCTCCACACCCGAGGGCGTCCGGCGGTAGGTCCGACGCCCGGCAGCGTCGTAGGCGAACACCGTGGAGCGGCCGTTGATCGTCTCCACGAGCACCCGGCCGGCCGGATCCCGTTCGAAACGGACGTCCGCGTGCTCGTTGCGGGCCCGGATCAACCGCCCCGCCGGGTCGTATTCGAACGTCGCGACGCCGTCGCGGGACCGCCGCTCGACGATGTTGCCCAACGCGTCCCGCACGAACAGCGTGGTCTCGCCCGCGCCGTTCGTGCGCGCCACGAGCTGGCCCGCCGCGTCCCGCTCGTACCGGATCGTGCGGCCGTTGTAGTCGGTCTCGGCGACGAGCCGCCCCGCCTGGTCGTACTCGTAGGTCCACTCCGCGCCCAGCGGGTTGCGGACCGCGCGGAGCCGCATTTCGCTGTCGTAGCGGAATTCGAACCGGGAACCGTCCGGCCCGGTCTGGGCGGCGAACCGGTCGAAGTGGGTCGTCTCGACACGCGTCACGTTGCCGTTCGCATCGATCCGATCGACCTCGTTGCCCTCGCCGTCGTAGGACCACCGCTCGGTGGCGCCGTCGGAATGCGTACGGGACAACAGCTTGCCCTCGACCGTCCAGCGGAGGTGCGTCTCGCCGCCCACCGGGTCCAGCACGACGGACACCCGCCCGAACTGGTCACGCTGGTATCGCGTGACACCGCCATCCGGCTCGGTGACCGCCGTGAGCAGTCCCGCGGCGTCGGTCGCCCGGCGCACCACGTTGCCGAAGTGGTCGGTGATCGTGGCCAGGTGCCCCGATTCGTCGTACCCGTACCTGGTGATGGCGCCCGTCGGGTCGACGACGACGGTGCGGTTGCCCGATTCGTCGTACTCGTAGCGCCAGACGGACCCGTCCGGATCGACGGCGGTCGCGGGCAGGCCCTGTTCGTTGTACTCGATGAGCGCCTGGGTGCCATCCGGACGGGTGACCGCGGCGAGGTTGCCGAGTTCGTCGTAGCGGTAACGCGTGGTCCGGCCCAGCGGGTCGGTGTGGGCGAGAAGCCGGTGGTAGCGGTCCCACTCGAACCGGGTCTCGTTGCCCAGCGGGTCGATCTCACGGATGAGCTGGTTGAACTCGTTGAAGTGGTACCGGCTGACCTCGCCCAGCGAGTTCGTCTCGGTCGTCACCCGGTTGTCGGTGTCGTAGTCGAGGGTGCCGGCGAGCGCGTCGCCGGAGCCCTCGGTCCGGACGCACCGCCCCCGGTGGTCGTAGGTGTAGGCGTACCACTCACCGTTGCGGTCGTCCCACCGCGTGATCCGCCCGGCGTGGTCGTAGGCGAACCGCAGCGGACGGCCGGACGAGTTGACGACCTCGGTGAGGTGGCCGTCGTCGTAGGCGTACCGCACGAGCGGAATCCCGTCCGTCCGCGGATCGTGCAGCCGGAGTTCGGCCACCCGCCCCTCGGACACCAGGACGTCGACCTGGTAACCACCGGAGTGCCGGACCGCGCGCAGCACACCCGAGGGATCGCGGTCGAACTCGATCCGGTCGGACCGGTCCTCGATGGCGCTCAGTTCGGCGGTGCCGGCGCGGGCGGGGGCGAACCGGAGAACCCGGCCCGTCTGCGACTGCCTGATCGTGTATCCACCGTCGGTGGTGCGCGACAACGGCCACCGCGCTCCGGCGGCCGCGTAGACCTCGCCGTCGGCCGGCGGTTCCGGGTACACGAGGATCACGCCGTCCGGCCCCGCGTAGCACACGCCGTGCTCGTCGAACTCCAGACGCTGGTCCAGTGTGGACGCCCAGGACGGGCCGAACAGACGCCCGGACCGATAGGACGAGACGTGGACGCGTTCCAGGACCAGCGGCAGTACGCCGGGGAGGTGCACGTCCTTCTGGACGAGGTACATCTCGCCCGTCGCCATGTCGATCGGCTCACGCCGGCCGCAACGACCGACCGGCTCCTGGGAACGCAGGTCGGGATCCGCGGCGTCCTGGCGGAGCGGAGTTCCCGAGCCGTCGCCGGGCCGGGTGGTGCCTGGGGTGCCGTCCGCGCCGTCGGGGCTGTTGGGAGCGTCCGGGCTGGTCGGGCTGTCCAGGTCCGGCGTGTCGACCTTCCCACCGCCGCCGGACGCGGCCGAAGGAGTGGTGCCATCACCGCCGCCGAGTTTGCGGCCGATCTTGCTCAGCTTCTGGATGATCTCATCCAGCTTGCCGATGACCCGGCTGATCCGCGGCGACACGTTCCCGACCGTCTTGACCAGCTTCCGGATGAAATCCGCAATCCGAGTCACCGCCGACGAAATCGCCGCCGTCGCCTGCGCCGCGATCAACGGCGTCGCAAACCCCAACGTGCACGCCGCCTCCAACGCCCACGTGATCAGCTTCCCCACCAGCTCGGCCACGATGTCGCGCACCATCTCGCGCACGAAACCCACCACCGTGCCCATGATCATCACACCGGTGGAGATCCCATCCGCCAACGCCGCCGCACCCGCCAGCGCCTCCGCCTGCTCCGCCCCCGACCGGCGATAGGTATCCGCCCCCTGACCGGCCCACCCCGCCGTACC
>NZ_PQHY01000049.1:0-53820 GCF_003385175.1 Amycolatopsis ruanii | reverse complement strand
GCCACCGCCCCACCTCCAAGCCCAGGACCGACGCAGCCACCGGCCCCACCTCCAAGCCCAGGACCAGGCGACCACCACCCACCGCCCCACCGCTGCCAGCGGCGCGGCCGTTGCTCCATTTGATCTAATCCCCCTCCGCTGGTCGCCGGAGCGCCCGGAACTGTCGGTCCCCCTCCGCACACTCTCCGCATGAACCTCGGAACCCTTGCCCTCGACCTGCTCCTCCCCGCGCTGTGCGCCGGCTGCGGCGTGGCCGGCGCCGCCTGCTGTGCGGCCTGCCTGCTCGAACTCGCGCGCCCGCACCCGGCGCCCCGCGGGGCGGCCGGGGTGCCGGTCTACGCGCTGGCTCCCTACGGCGGCACCCCGCGCCGCCTGGTGCTGGCCTACAAGGAGCGCGGCAGGCGCGACCTGGCCGATCCGCTGGGCCGCGCACTGGCCGGCGCCCTGCCCCATCTCCCCGAGGCCAGGGCAGCCCCGGACGGCACGTGGTGGCTGGTCCCGGCGCCGTCCCGCCGCTCGGCGTCCCGGCGACGAGGTGGCGCGCACCTTCTCCGCCTGGCCCGCCGGTGCGCCGCACACCTGGCCCTGGCAGGCCATGCGGCCGCCGTCGCCCCGGCGCTGGGCTTGTCGTCGCGCGCCCGGGACGCGGTGGGGCTCGACCGCGACCAACGGGCCCAGAACCTCGCGGGCCGCCTCCGGCTCGATCCACGGGGCCACCCACCACCCCGCACACCGGTCGTCCTGCTCGACGACGAGATCACCACCGGCGCGACGATCGCCGCCTGCACCCGGACGCTCGCCTCCGCGGGCTGGGAGGTGAGCGCAGCACTGGTACTGACGTCAGCGAGCTGACCGAAAGACTCGCCGTCCGTCACCCGTGGCGAGCACGCTCCACCGGGCACGGGTAACACCGCGCACGAACGTGCGGCGGCGGCAGCGCCAAACGGCGGGATCAGCCGCCCCAACGGCGGGATCAGCCGCCCCAACGGCGGGATCAGCCGCGCAACGGCGGTGCCCAACCGTCGTGGTGGCGGCGACACCCTCCCCGCCTGGAGGGCGGCGGCCGCCCGGCCGGGTGCCGGCTAGTGACGGGCAGGCAGTAGGCAACGGTCCCGGAGGCACCAGCGGCCGCCACTCGCCGACCCCAAGAGGCAACAGCCGATCAACCACCCCAAAGGCTGCAACAACCCAGCCCGAAAGCGGCAACCGCCCAAACCCCCAGGCGACAACCGCCCACCCCCGAAGACAACACCCGCTCAACCGCCCTGCGGGTGGCGGCTGCTCACGGGCCGGCGGTGCAGCAACTCGAAACGGGACCACATCGCCTCGGCCGCCTCGATGGAACTGTTCGTGCGCTGCGGATCGACCGCGGCCAGCTGGGCCACGATCGCCTGCACCAGGGCCATTCCCGCGGTCAACGACGGAAAGAAGGTGACCCCCTCGGCCGGAACCATCAACACCCGCTCGGCGGCACCCGCCAGGGCCGGGCTCGCGGCATCGCTGATCGCGAACACCCGCGCGCCCCGGTCATGGGCCTCGTTCGCCGCGCGGACGGTGCTCTCGTACAGCCGCCAGAAGCTGATCGCCACCAGGACGTCGTCGGCGGTGAGCTTCGCCGTGGCGTTGGCCAGTTCGGCGTCCCCCGCGGTCACCGCGTGCACGTCGTACCCGGCCAGGCGTGCGTTGTGCGCGAAGGCGATGCCGACGGCGGCGTAGCTGCCGTCCGCGATGACCGTCGTCCGCCGGGCCGCGGCCACCGCTTCCGCGACCGCGCGGATCTCGTCCTCGTCGAAACGCCGGTTCACCAGGGCCAGGCTGTCGAGGTCGCGCCGCAACGACGCGGACGCCGGCGAGCCGGCGCTGTGGTGCTCTTCGGCGACCTGGGGCGCGCTCAACGACGACAGGTACCGCGCCCGCAACTCCTGTTGCAACGCGGGCCAGCCGGCGAACCCGAGCGCCTGCGCCGTCCGGGTGACCGTCGCGACGTTGACCCCGGCCAGCCGGGCCAGGTCACTCGTCGAACCGAACGACGCCTGCCTGGGCTGCGAGACCAGCACGTCGACCACCGCCGCGGACTTCGGCCGCAACCCCCGCGGCGGCATCCGCTCGCGCAGCCACTCCTCGAGACCCTCGTCCGCCACCGCCAGCCCTCCTGCCGCGCACACCGTATCCCACCTGAAAGGTGTTACAGACATGCAAAGCGTATTGCAGTTCCTCCGATTTGCAGTTTATGTTGACCCGACCATCCCTCCCCCACCTCAACGGAAGGCGTGTCATGACCCTGCTGGCACGACTCGACCGGCTCCCGCTGAGCCGTCCGCACTACCTCCTCCTGCTGATCGGCGGGCTCGGCTACACCTTCGACGGCATGGACTCGGCCGTCGTCGCGTTCCTCCTGCCCAGCGCGAAGGAGGCTTGGGGCCTGAGCAACGGCGAACTCGGCCTCATCGGCTCGGCCACCCCGTTCGGGTTCCTCTTCGGCGCGATCGCGGCCGGCCTGCTCGGCGACCGCATCGGCCGCAAGAAGGTCATGATGTACGCGCTCGCCTTCTACGCGGTCTTCTCGGTGGTCGCCGCGTTCGCGCCGAACTACGAGGTCTTCCTGGCGGCGCGGGTGCTGGCCGGTACCGGGGCCGGGGCGGAAAGCGCGATCATCGCGCCGTTCCTGTCCGAGTTCGTGCCGGCCAAGCGGCGCGGCTGGTTCGTCGGGGCGCTCGCCGGGTTCTTCTCGTTCGGGTTCGTCGCGGCCGCGCTGCTCGGCCGGTTCGTGGTGTCCACGCTGCCCGAGGGCTGGCGCATCGCGCAGGTGATCACCGCGCTGCCGATCGTGCTGCTGCTGTGGTGGCGTCGTTCGCTGCCGGAGTCGCCGCGGTTCCTGCTCACCCAGGGCCGCGCCGAAGAAGCCGAACGGGTGGTCGCGAAGATCGAGCGGGACGTCGAGAAGGCCACCGGCAAACCCCTGCCGCCGGTACCGGAATCGGTCACCGAACCGCTCACCAGGACGCCGAAGGTCGGCCTGTTCACCGCGCTGAAGTTCCTGTGGAGCCGCAAGATGGCGCGTCGCACCGCGGTGATCTGGGCGGTCTGGTTCGTCATCACGTTCTCGTACTACGGCTTCTTCTCGTGGATCCCGACGCTGCTGATCGAACGCGGCATCACGGTGACCAAGAGCTTCGAGTTCTCGATCATCATCTACCTCGCCCAGGTGCCCGGGTACTTCTCCGCCGCCTGGCTGTCCGAACGCCTCGACCGCAAGCACACCATCGCGCTGTACCTGACCGGCTCCGCGGTGAGTGCGTTCTGGCTCAGCCAGATGAACGCGCCGTGGTCGATCACGCTGGCCGGCGCCGTGCTGTCGTTCTTCCTCAACGGCACCTACGCCGGCGTCTACTCCTACACGCCCGAGGTGTTCCCGACCTGGATCCGCGCCACCGGAACCGGCCTGTCCAGCGCGTTCGGCCGCGTCGGCAGCATTCTCGCGCCCTCGATCATCGGCGTCTTCGCGGCGAGCCTCGGGTTCGGCGGGGTGTTCGGCCTGACCACCGCGGTGCTCGCGATCGGCGTGCTGTGCGTGATGGTGTTCGGCCTGTCCACGGCCGGGCGCTCGCTGGAGGAACTGACCGAGGAGGGCGCGCCCGTCGCCGCCACGAAGGAGATGACCAAGTGACCGATCTGTCCACAGTGGAAGAACGAGTGGCGGAAGCCGTCGGCGCACGGCTGTTCACCGTGCTCGCCTGGTTCCCCGAGCGCCGCGCGATGCGCCGCGTCTACAGCAACCACCCCGAGCAGTACCCGGTCGGTGGGGAGAAGACCGTGGAGATCTCCGCGGGCTGGCTCCGGCAGTGCGTCGAGCTGCAGCAGCCCTACCTGGGCGCCGACCGCGACGCGGTGCGGGCGGTGTTCGCCGACGCCGGGCTGATCGAATCGCTCGGCTGCGGCGCGGTGATCAACGTGCCGGTCGTCGACGACGGCCGGACGCTGGGCGCCCTGAACATCCTCGACGCGGAAGGAAAGTACGACGAGGCGTCGGTGGCCGCGGCGGTGGAGCTGGCGCCGCTGGCCGTCCCGGCCCTGCGGAAGGTGGTGGACGCACGATGAGCGGGAACCTGTTGCTGCGCAACGCGACCCTGCTGGATCCGGAGACGGGTGAGTACACCGAGGGCGACCTGCGGTGCGCGGACGGCCGCATCGCCGAGACCGGCCGCGGCCTGAGCGCGGGGGACGCCCGGATCGAGGACGTGCGCGGCGCGGTGGTGCTGCCGGGGTTGATCGACGCGCACGTGCACGTCACCGCCTCGACCGCGGACCTGGGCTCGCTGCCGTCCACCGCACCGTCCTACGTGGCCCTGCAGAGCGCCCACACCATGGGCCGGATGCTGGACCGCGGGTTCACCACGGTGCGGGACGCGTCCGGCGCCGACTACGGCTTGGCCGACGCGCAGGCCGAAGGGCTGTTCCGCGGGCCGCGGCTGTTGTTCTGCGGGCGGGCACTGAGCCAGACCGGCGGGCACGGCGACAACCGCAACCGCGGCACCCGCGTGCACGACGACCACCCGTGCTGCGCCGGGCTGGGCCGGATCGCGGACGGGGTGGACGCGGTGCGCGAGGCAGCGCGGGACGAGCTGCGCAAGGGCGCCCACCACATCAAGGTGATGGCCTCCGGCGGGGTCGCCTCGCCCACCGACCGCATCGACTCGACCCAGTACTCGGCCGACGAGCTGCGTGCGATCGTGGAGGAGGCGGAGGCGGCGAACCGCTACGTCGCCGCCCACGCCTACACCGCGCGGGCCGTGAACCGGGCGCTGGAGCTGGGTGTGCGGTCGATCGAGCACGGCAACCTGATCGACGACCGCAGCGTGGAGCTGTTCCGCGAGCACGACGCGTTCCTGGTCCCGACGCTGGTCACGTACTGGGCGCTCAAGCAGGAGGGCCGCGAGTTCGGGCTGCCCGAGGCGAGCTGGCGCAAGGTCGACGAGGTGCTGGGCGCCGGGCTGGCCGCGCTGGAGCGGGCCGCGCGGGGTGGCGTGCGGATCGTGTACGGGACGGACCTGCTGGGCGGGATGCACCGGCACCAGAACCACGAGTTCCGCCTGCGGGCCGAGGTGCAGTCGCCGCTGGAGATCATCCGTTCCGCCACGACGGTGGCCGCGGAGCTGGTGAACATGGCGGGCGAGATCGGCACGCTGCGGCCGGGTTCGTTCGCCGACCTGCTGGTGGTGGACGGCGACCCGCTGGCCGACATCGGCGCACTCGCCGAGCCGAAGCACTTCCGGCACGTGATCCAGAGCGGCGAGATCATCCCCCGGTGACGCGACCCGCCGTTCTGCCCGGGCCGGCTCAGCCCGGGCAGAACGGCGATCCGCTCGCCGAGCACTAGCGCCCCGGCGCGTGATCGGCGGGATCGTCCCCGGGTGAGCGCGGCCGAGCGTTTTGCCAGGGCAGACCCAGCTCGGGCAGAACGGCACCCCCAGGCCGACACCGACGTGCTCGCGCCCAGCACGCCGGCAGGTGATCCAGAACGACGAAAACGCCCCGGGGTGATGGCGAGCCGCCGCTGCCCGGGTAGAAACCCCCGATCCGAACACAACTGGCGCCTGCTCCAGAAACGCCGCCGGCCGTTCTACCGGACAGGCTCAGCCCGGGCGGACGCGATCCGCCGGCCGGATGTCGGCGCGCTCGCCCAGCCCAAGTACCTGCGGCAATACTCCAGAGCAGCGGGATCCGGATGAGCGCGACCCGCCCTGCCCGCAGACGCGCCCCGCCCAAGCACCTCCGCCACATCCCCCACAGCGCCGCCAGCCGTTCGGCCCCGGCAAAAGTTCAGCCCGGGTAGAACGGTGACGCGTTGCCGCCGAAGCTGTGGGGGTGTGGGCGCCACACCTCGCCCACGTCGGAGGCTGTCCAGAGGCCTCCGTCGTCCGCCACGACTATCGACCGGCCCGGTGCGGCGGTGATCGCGTGGACCGGGAGTGTCAGGTTCGAGATGTTGAACGGGTCCAGCCGCAGGCCGTCGATCGGGATCTTGACCACCGGTTGTGACGGCATGGTCGTCGCGGCGACCAGGGTGTCCTGGCTGAGCCAGTCGACGTCCACGACCCCGCCCAGCGTGCCGCCCTGCAGGATCCGCGGCGCGCGCAGCGTCACCGAGTCCTGGGTGCGCACCACGGACGCCACCAGCAGCTGCCCGCCGGCGACCACCGCCGCCCGCGCGCCGTCCCGGGACAACCGCAGCACGCTGATCGGCCCCACCTGGAGGATCTCGTCCGCGTTCACCACCTGCGGCACCCAGCTGCCGTCCGGCGTCCGCAGCGCGCGGACCACCGTCTGCCCGTCCACGACGGTCCACACCTCGCCCGAACCGTCCGCCGTGGCCGTGGGCCGCCAGGTGGGCCGGGTCATCGTCGCGCCAGCCAGGTCGACCGCCGCGGCCTCCCGCCCGAACTGGCCCACCCGCAACCGCTGCCGCCCATCGGCGTACTCGACGATCGCCAGCTGACGGCCGTCGATCGACTGCGCCGCGCTCGCCACCTGGTAACCGCTGCCCTGCCCGGCCGGACCCGAGATCAGCGAACCGTCACCCAGCGACCGCACCCGCCCGTTCACCGTCACCAGCCCGGGCTGGTCCGCGCTCGGCGACGCCAGCGCCGTGTAGGACGGCAGGTCGCTCGGCACCCAGTCCTCGTGCCCGTCCACCAGCGGCGCACCGTCGGACAACAGCCGCACCCGGTTCGTCGTCACCGACTGCAACGACAGCACGATCTGCGCCGCGATCAGCCGCCGCACGTCCGCCGTCTGGTCCGCCACCCCGGTCAGCGGCACCACGCCCTCACCGTCCGGCGCGGTCGTCACGTTGCCCTCGGTGTTCGCGTCCTCCGGCAGCAGGTTCCGCACCGCCCCGGCCAGGCTGGCCGACGGCCCGGCCAGCAGCAGCCCGACCACGCGCCCGGCCAGCCCGGTCTGCGGTTTGCCCGCCACGTACCGCAGGTCCGGCACCACCGTGTTCGAGTCCTGCGCGAAGAAGAACGCCTGAACCCGCACGTAGTTCGCGGTGAAGTCGCTGTAGGGCATCACCAGGTTCGGCGGCGGGTTCGTGATCCGCCACTGCCCGTCGGACTGCCGCCGCACCAGCAGCTTCAGCTCGACCGGCGTGCGCAGCGAGATGAACGCGCCGTCCTCACGCAGCGTGCCCAGGCCGGTGCCGCGCAGCACGACGTTGACCTCGTTCGGGTTCGCCGTGGTGTCCGCGCCGCTCGCCGGGACGGTCGCGAACACGTCGTCGATGATCGTGATGACCTTGCCGGGCGTCCACGCCTTGCCCGCGGCCTCGTCGAGGTACATGCGCGCGGCGGCGTTGTTGCTGATCGGCTGGGCGCTCGCGCGGACGAAGTCGCGGACGACGGTCAACGCGTCCAGGTCCTTCGCCGGCTGCGGCACGTCCGGGTTGACCGGCTGCCCCAGCTCCTGCTGCGGAACGGCGACGGGCTGCGACTCCTCGGGGACGTTCGCGCAACCGGCGGCCAGCACGAGACAGGCCAGCAGGGCGAACAGCCGCGGCAGGAGCTTCACACGTCCTCCTTGCGCATCTCGCCGATCGTGATCGTGTACTCGGTGGGCAGCCCGACCTGCAGGTGGCCGTTGGTCGCCGGCGCGTCGTCCGGCACCAGCGGCAGCGGGCTCTCCTCGAACGGCTCGCCCTGCTTGCGCGGCAGCGTCAGCCGGAAGCACGCCCCCTGCCCCGGCGCGCCCCACGCCTCCAGCTGACCGCCGTGCAGGCGCGCGTCCTCGTGGCTGATCGCCAGCCCCAGGCCGGTGCCGCCGGTGCGGCGGTTGCGGGACGGGTCCGCGCGCCAGAACCGGTTGAACACCAGGTCCGCCTCACCGGGCCGCAGGCCGACACCGTGGTCCCGCACCGTGATCGCCACGGCGTGCTCGTTCGCCGCCAGCGTGAGCCGCACCGGGTTGCCCTCGCTGTGGTCGACCGCGTTGGCCAGCAGGTTGCGCAGGATCCGCTCGACGCGCCGCGCGTCGATCTCGGCGAGCGTCTCCTCCTCCGGCAGCTCCAGCTCGATCTCGGTCTCCGCGTTGCCCGCGATCACCCGCACCTGCTCGACCGCCCGCCGCGCGATCGACGACACGTCGATGAACTCGGCCGCCAGCTCCTCGACACCGGCGTCCAGCCTGCTGATCTCCAGCAGGTCGCCGAGCAGCGCCTCGAACCGGTCCAGCTCGTCGACCAGCAGCTCGGTGGACCGGGCCAGGCCGGCGGGGAACTGCTCACGCGAGGCGTGCAGCACGTCCGCCGCCATCCGCACGGTGGTCAGCGGGGTGCGCAGCTCGTGCGAGACGTCCGAGGTGAACCGGCGCTGCAACGTGCCGAACTCCTCCAGCTGCCGGATCTGGTGCTGGATGCTCGCGGCCATCTCGTTGTAGGACACGGCGAGTTTCGACAGGTCGTCCTCGCCCGTCACCGGCAGCCGTTCGTCCAGCTCACCGCCCGCGAACCGGGCCGCGGCCGCCGCGGCCTGCCGCACCGGGCGCACGACCTGGCGGGTGACCAGGTTCGCGATGCCGGCCAGCAGCGCGAGCAGCACCAGGCCACCGACCAGCAGCGTGTTCTGCACCGTCTGGACCGTGCTCTGCTCCGCGGTCATCGGGAACAGCAGGTACAGCTGGATCGGGCGGCCGGTGCTGGTGACCGGCGCGCCGACGATCAGGTGGGTGGTGCGGGTGCCGTCCGCGTCGGTGTCGGTGTTGATCTGCCAGGCGACCTGGTTGTTCTCGACGAACCGCTGCAGGCCGTCCGGCACCTTCGTGATCGGGCCGGCCGAGTCGGTCGAGTCCTCCCCGCCCGCGGTCAGCACCGGCTCGAACGCGCCGGCCGCCGACGCCGCGGTGCCCTGGTCCTCCGACGAGCTGCTGGTGATCTTCTTCAGCGCGTTCTGCAGCCGGTCGGCCAGCGCGTCCTGGTCGCTGATGCCGACCAGCTCGTTCTCCGCGGTGCGCACGACCTGCAGGGTCTGCGCGACCGCGGCCTGCCGCTTGGTGTCGGTGAGCCGCTGGGTGATCTGGTTCTGCAGCACCATGCCCAGCACGAGCCCCACCGCCGAGGACAGGGCGAGCGTCGACACGGTCACCTTGAACTGCAGCGACCGCCGCCACAGCACGCCGAACGCGACGGCGCGACCGCGGGCGTAGGCACCCGCGCGGGGGGCCAGCCGCAGCACCGCGCGGACGAAGGCCAGGACTCTTCGCTTCATTTCGCTGTTACGGCGGGCCCGCCTTGTACCCGACGCCGCGGACGGTCAGGACGACCTCGGGGTGCTCGGGGTCCTTCTCGACCTTCGAGCGCAACCGCTGGACGTGCACGTTGACCAGGCGGGTGTCGGCCGCGTGCCGGTAGCCCCAGACCTGCTCGAGCAGGACCTCGCGGGTGAACACCTGGCGCGGCTTGCGGGCCAGCGCGACCAGCAGGTCGAACTCCAGCGGGGTGAGCGGGATGGACTTGCCCTCCCGGGTCACCTCGTGGCCGGGCACATCGATGGCCAGGTCACCGATGGTCAGCGTCTCGGCCGGCTCGGCCTCGGTGCGCCGCAGCCGGGCGCGCACGCGGGCGACCAGCTCCTTCGGCTTGAACGGCTTGACCACGTAGTCGTCGGCGCCGGACTCCAGGCCCAGCACGATGTCGACCGTGTCGCTCTTCGCGGTGAGCATGACGATCGGCACACCCGACTCGGCCCGGATCGCCTTGCAGACGTCGATGCCGTTCATGCCGGGCAGCATCAGGTCGAACAGCACGAGATCGGGCTTCAGCTCCCGCAGGGCGGGCAGCGCCCGGGAGCCGTCCGCCACCACCGCGGTGTCGAACCCCTCGCCGCGCAGCACGATGGTGAGCATCTCCGCGAGAGCGGGGTCGTCGTCGACGACCAACACACGTGCCTTCATGACCACATATTCGCACTACGGAGACCGTTCGTGACGGCCGACCCTGCGAACGGCTCACGGACCCGCACGCCCGTTACCCCGGATGGACGAGCGCGGCGACGAGCCGGGCGTGGTCGACGCCCGCCGCGCCGTCCACCACGTGCCAACCGGACAACCAGGACACCGCCGCCAGCTCGTCGTAGACGGCGGCGCAGCGGGACTGCAGGTCGTCGTCGGACTCGAAGGCGTCCTTGGCTCGCCCGGCGTCGGCCGAGGCGCGGCGCTCGGCCCGCTCGGCGGCCACGGCGGGCGGCACGCGCAGCAGGATCTGGGCGTCCGGCAGCGGCAGGGCGAAGCGGTCGATCTCGATCTCGCGCACCCACCGGACGAACTCGCCGTCCGCGTGCTGCCGCAGGCGGGCCGCGCCGTAGGCGGCGTTGGAGGCGACGTACCGGTCGAGCAGGACGACGTCGTGGGTGGCCAGGTCGCGGCGCAGGTCGGCGGCGGCATCGCGGCGGTCGAGGGCGTAGAGCAGGCCCATGCCGTAGACGGAATCGGTGAGGTCACCGTGGCGGCGGTGCAGGCCCTCGTGGATGAGGTCGGCGTGCACGCTGCGGCCGTACCGGGGGAAGGCCTGGGTGGTGACCGTGTGGCCCTGGTCGTGCAGTGCCTTGGTGAGGCCGTCGGTCAGGGTGCGCTTGCCCGCACCGTCGAGCCCCTCGATGACCACCAGCCGTCCCACGCGCCCAGGTTATCGGGCGGCGGTCAGCGGACTTCGAGACCGTGCGCCTTCGCGGCGTCGGCCTGGCGCTGGTCGCGGGTGACCATCACGACGGACTCCCCGTCGGCCAGTCCGGTCGTGTCGTGCAGTGCGACGGCCAGGTGGATCGCGTCGAGCGTCCGGAGCGCGTGGTGGTCGGACACCAGCCGGTACGCCGCCGGCATGATCACCTGCGGCGCGAACGGGACGAGGCTCAACGCGCCCTCCCCACCGGCTTCGGCGTCGAAGCGCGCGAGCGCGAGCTTGGTGTCGCGGATCCGGCCGTTGTTCCACGCGGTCGCCATCGCACTGGCGAACTCGACCCGTGTCAGCTCGCTCGTCAGCACCAGGTCTTCGTTGTCCAGGAGCAGCTCGATCATCTGCTCGTGCTCGGGCTCGTCGGGGAGGAACGCCCGGACGACCGCGCTGGTGTCGGCGTAGAAGACCGTCACCACTCGCCTCGCGACCAGTCCAGGGCCTCACTGACGGCGGTTCCGCTGCCCTTCAGGACCTCGTCGAGTTGCTCGCGGGTGGGCACTGGCCCCTCGGGAGCGAACGAAACGATCTTGCCTTCGGCGAGCAGGCGTCGCTTGCGTTCCGCGCGGGACTCGGGGCGATCGACCGCCGCCTTGAGGAGCTCGGTGACGAACTCGTTCACACTGCGCCCCTCCGCCTCGGCTTTCGCCTTCACGCGGGCGTGCAGCTCGTCGTCGATGCGCGTGATCATCTGCCGCATACTGCGATGCTATCACGGGCAAGCCCCGATGATAGCACCGCAGAGTGGCCGTACGCGGTCAGTAGCGGTAGTGCTCGGACTTGAACGGGCCCTCGACGTCGACGTCGATGTACTCGGCCTGGTCCTTGGTCAGCTTGGTCAGCTCGCCGCCCAGCGCCTGGAGGTGGATGCGCGCCACCTTCTCGTCCAGCTTCTTCGGCAGGCGGTAGACCTCCTTGTCGTACTCCTCGTGCTTGGTGAACAGCTCGATCTGCGCGATCACCTGGTTGGAGAAGGAGTTCGACATCACGAACGACGGGTGCCCGGTCGCGTTGCCCAGGTTCAGCAGCCGGCCCTCGGACAGCACCAGCACGCTGTGCCCGTCCGGGAAGACCCACTCGTCGACCTGCGGCTTGATGTTGATCCGCCGGATACCCGGGTACCGCGCCAGGCCGGCCATGTCGATCTCGTTGTCGAAGTGGCCGATGTTGCCCACGATCGTCTGGTGCTTCATCCGCGCCATGTGCTCGGCCATCACCACGTCCTTGTTCCCGGTCGTGGTGATCACGATGTCGGCCTCCGGCAGCGCCGACTCCAGCGTCTTGACCTGGTAGCCGTCCATCGCCGCCTGCAACGCGCAGATCGGGTCGATCTCGGTCACGATCACCCGCGCGCCCTGCCCGGACAGCGACTCCGCCGCACCCTTGCCCACATCGCCGTACCCGCACACCACGGCGACCTTGCCGCCGATCAGCACGTCCGTGCCCCGGTTGATGCCGTCGATCAGCGAGTGCCGGATGCCGTAGCGGTTGTCGAACTTCGACTTGGTCACCGAGTCGTTGACGTTGATCGCCGGGAACAGCAGCTCACCCGCCGCCGCCAGCTGGTACAGCCGCAGCACGCCGGTGGTGGTCTCCTCGGTCACGCCACGCACACCCTGGCCGATCCGGGTCCACTTCTGCCCGTCCGCCGCCAGCGACGCCCGCAGCAGCTCCAGCACGACCTTCCACTCCTCGGAGTCGTTGTCGTCGGGCTGCGGCACCACCCCGGCCGCCTCGTACTGGGTGCCCTTGTGCACCAGCAGCGTCGCGTCCCCACCGTCGTCGAGGATCATGTTCGGACCCTCACCGTCGTCCCAGGTCAGCATCCGCTCGGTGCACCACCAGTACTCCTCCAGCGACTCACCCTTCCAGGCGAACACCGGCACCCCCCGCGGCGCCTCCGGAGTCCCGTGCGGGCCCACCACCACCGCGGCCGCGGCATGGTCCTGCGTGGAAAAGATGTTGCAGGACGCCCACCGGACCTCAGCACCCAGCGAGACCAGCGTCTCGATCAGCACCGCGGTCTGCACCGTCATGTGCAGCGAACCCGACACCCGCGCACCACGCAGGGGGTTCACCTCCGCGTACTCACGGCGCAGCGCCATCAGCCCCGGCATCTCGTGCTCGGCCAGCCGGATCTCCTTGCGGCCGAACTCGGCCAGCTCCAGGTCCGCGACGGCGAATTCCACCCCGTTGCGGGTGTCGTGCCACTTCGCAACGCTTTCGGGGGTCATAGCGGCATTTCCTCCAACGATCGACTCCACCTGAACAGTACCGTTGTCCGTTCATCGCAGGACACCCGGAAAAGGAGACAGCCGACGTGCCGCTTCCTGGCCCCGACACCCGAGTGGTCGAACTACGCGTGCCGGGCCTGTCCGGCACCAGCGGTGAGCAGCTGCTCGACGCGGCCGGGACGGTGGAGGTCGCCGGGGACGGGGTGGGCCGGGTCATCCGCCCGTCGGACCGGCTGCGGCGCCCGGCGCCCGGCCCGGTGCTGCAGGCGCTCGGCCGGTCGGTGCCGCGCACGCTGGAGGGGTACCTGTGGAGCGGCATGACCTCCGGGGGCGCGGCGAAGGCGGCGTGGGCGCTGCTGTTCCCGTTCTCGCTGGCCAACGTGGCGCACTGGATGCTGCCGCCGGTGCCGGCGGGCAGCCGCGCGGCGGCCGTGCTCGGCGGGCTGTGCCGGGGTGTGCTGCGGATCGCCGCGCTGCTGCTGACGATGCTGCTCGTCGCGCAGGGCGCGGTCATCACGCTCGACCTGTTCGCCGCGCAGTGCCTGGCGCCCGGCCGCCGCTGCCTGACCGGGCTGCCGGGCTGGATGCGCGACGTCGAGCAGGTCCGCCTGGCCGCGGGGCTGCTGCCGGTGGCGCTGGTGGTCCTCGTGCTGTACCGGGTGTCCGGGACGAACTGGACGGTCCGCGCGCACACGCCACCGCCGCCCGGCGACACGCTGCCCGGTGACGTGCTGCGCGGCGACACGGACTCGCCCGTGCTGCGCTGCGTGCACACCGTCGCCGCGCTGAGCACCGTCGCGCTGCTCGCCGTCGGCGGGCCGCTGGACGTGCCCGGCGACGTGTCCGGGCGGCTGCTGTGGGCCGCTTCGCTCGTGCTGACCGGGGTCGCGCTCGTCACGTCGGCGTCCGGGGCGCGGGACCTGCCGGGGTGGGCACGCGGCGGGCTGCTGTTCGTGGCGGTCGCGTTGCTGGTCGCGGTCGGCGTGCGCGGTGCGGTGCCCACCGGCTCGGACGCCACCGTCGAAGGCGTCGGCGCGGCGCTGATCGGCGCGTGGCTGGTGTTCGCGTTGCTGCTGGTACCCGCGGCGCTGCTGGCCCGCCGGACCTGGCGCGAGCTGCCGAAGCGGCTGCGCCCGTGGGCCGGTGGCTGGGCGGCGGCGCCCGCGCTGGCGCTCGCGGCGCTGCTCGGCGCCGGGTTCGGCGCGTGGCTGGCGACCGGGTTGCGGCGGCTGTCCGGGGCCGGTGACCTCCGCCTGCCGGACAGCTACCGGCTGGTGACCGCGCTGTGGGGTGGCGGCCTGGTGCTGGCGATCGTGCTCGGCGTGCTCGGGTTCGCCGTGGGCGTGCCGCTGCGACGGCGGTCGCGCGGGGTGCCCGCGATCGTGCGGATGCTGCAATCCCCGGCGGACGAGCAGGCCGCGGCCGCCGCGTGGGCCCGGTCCGCGTGGGAACGGCGGCACCTGCACCACCTCGCGCTCGGCGTGATCGCGGGCCTGTCCCTCGGCGCGGCCGCGCTGCTGGTGGCCTGGTACGGCTTCGGCACGCTGCCCGGCTGGCTCGACCCGCTGTCCGCGGCCGGGGTGTTCGGGCTCGGCGTGCTGGCCGTCGGGTTGCTGCGGGTCGTCTACACCGCGGCGACGAAGCCCGGGCGCAACCGGCACCTCGGGGCGCTGGCCGATCTCGTGTGCTTCTGGCCGCGGGCGGCGCACCCGGCGATCCCGCCGTGCTACGCGCTGAAGGTGGTGCCGGACCTCGCGGCCCGCGCGAAGGAGCACCTGGCCGAGCCGAACACGCGTGTCGTGCTGGGCGGCGAGAAGCTGGGCAGTGTCCTGGCGGTGATCGCGGCCGCGCGGCTCGTGCACAGCGTCTCGCCGGCCGACCGGGAACGGGTCGGCCTGCTCAGCGCGGGGTCACCGCTGCAGTGGGGGTACCAGCGCGCGTTCCCCGCGGTGCTGCCGCACGCCGCGCTCGCCGCGCTGTACGGGTCGCTGGACGGGCGGTGGCGCGGGCTGGCACGCGGCACGGACATCTTCGGCGGCGGCGTGACGACGTGGCGGCACCAGGTCGACGGCGACAAGCTCACCGGCGAGGGCTACCTGCCCGACGGCGGCTGGGGCGCGCTCCCGCCGGCCGCCGCGGGCGCGACCGGAGCCCTCGTCCTGGGCGGCGACCACTGGCTACCCGACCCGGTGCACCCGCCATCCGGTGCGCGCCGGTGGACCGCCGGGGTGCTGGGGCACGCGGACTACCTGGTGGACCCGGAATGGGACCAGGCGGTGGCGATCGCGGCCGGCCTGGAGACGCCGGGCAAGCCGGCCCGCGGGGAGGCCGAGCAGGTTCCCCTGTTCCCCGACCTCCCCCGGTTCCACCTGAACTTCGCCCGCTGAGCACAACGAAAAGGCCCCCTCCGCGCGAGGGGGCCTGTTCGCTACGGTCTCACGGCTTCGTCGGGTCGGCGCCGTCCACCGGCAGCGGCGTCTCCGTCGCCTGGCGCTTGCCCAGCAGCGAGTGCCGGCGGCTGTAGACGAAGTAGATGACCACGCCGAGCGCCATCCACGCCAGGAACCGCAGCCAGGTCAGCACCGTCAGGTTCAGCATCAGCCAGAGGCACGCCAGGATCGCGAGGATCGGCACCACCGGCACCCACGGCACCCGGAACGAGCGCGGCAGGTCCGGCCGCGTCCGGCGCAGCACCAGCACACCCGCCGACACCAGCACGAACGCGAACAGCGTGCCGACGTTGACCATCTCCTCCAGCTTGTTCGCCGGGAAGAACGTCGCCGCCACCGCGACCAGCAGGCCGACCAGAACGGTCGCGCGGGCCGGGGTGCCGCGGTCGCTCGCGCGGGCCAGCGAGCGCGGCAGCAGGCCGTCCCGCGACATCGCGTACAGCACCCGGACCTGGCCGAGCATCAGCACCATCACCACGGTGGTCAGACCGGCCAGCGCGCCGACCGAGATGACGTTCGCCGCCCAGTTGACGCCGTTCGCGGCGAACGCGGTCGCCAGCGTCTTGTGGCTGCCGTCGCCGGCGTCGGTCGCCAGGTCGGTGTAGGGCACCATGCCGACGACCACCAGCGACACCGCCACGTACAGCACGGTGACGATCGCCAGCGAGCCGAAGATGCCGCGCGGCACCGAGCGCTGCGGGTTCTTCGTCTCCTCCGCCGTGGTGGCGACGATGTCGAACCCGATGAACGCGAAGAACACCAGCGAGGCAGCGGCCAGCAGCCCGAACGGGCCGAACGAGCTGCTCGCCCCGCCCGCGATGACCGAGAACAGCGACTGGTCCACGCCCGACTCGCCGGCGGCCGCCTCCGCGGCCGGCGGGATGTAGGGCGTGTAGTTGGCGCCCTTGACGTAGAACAGGCCGAGCACGATCACGAACAGCACGATGCCGACCTTGATCGCGGTGATCACCATGGAGACCCGGGACGACAGCTTCGTGCCCATCGTGAGCACCAGGGCCAGCGCGATCACCAGGATCAATGCACCCCAGTCCACCGTGACGCCGCCGATGGCGAAGCTCGTCTTCGCCCCGTCGCCGACGATGTAGCCGAGCACCGTCTCCAGGTACGCCGACCAGCCCTTGGACACCGCGGCCGCGCCGACGGCGAGTTCCAGCACCAGGTCCCAGCCGATGATCCAGGCCATGAACTCGCCGAACGTCGCGTACGAGAACGTGTACGCACTGCCCGCGACCGGCACGGTCGAGGCGAACTCCGCGTAGCACAGCGCGGCGAGACCGCACGCGATCGCGGCGAACACGAACGCCAGCGACACCGACGGGCCGGCGTAGTCACCGGCGGTGCGCGCGGTCAGCGTGAAGATGCCGGCGCCGATCACGACCGCGACCCCGAACACCGTCAGGTCCCAAGCGGACAGGCTGCGCCGCAGCCTGGTATCCGGCTCGTCGGTGTCCTTTATGGACTGCTCAATCGACTTCGTGCGCCACAGCCCGTTACCTGGCAAGGGTGTCTCCTCCCGGTGTCCTGGGTCTCAGGTCCGGTTGGTCACCCTAACGCGAACGGGTGAGGCGAGCGAATCGGAGGTCAGACGAGTTGACGATCCAGGTCCGGCTCCAGGTAGATCAGCCGCGCGGACGGCACCCGCTCGCGCACCCGGGCCTCCGCGGAGTCGATCTCGCCGGCCACCTCCGACAGCTCCAGACGCGGGGCGAGCGCGAGCTTCGCGGCGACCAGCAGTTCGTCCGGGCCCAGGTACTGGGTGCGGATGTGGATCACGCGGTCGACCCGGCCGCCGGTCAGGGCCTCGCAGATGCTGTCCAGCTCGCGGTCGGTGGCGCCCTCGCCGATCAGCAGGCTCTTCATCTCGACGATCAGGATGATCGCGATGATGCCGAGCAGGACACCGATCATCACGGTGCCGATGCCGTCCCACACCGGCTCGCCGGTCACCACCGACAGCCCGACGCCCATCAGCGCGAAGACCAGGCCGAACAGGGCGCCGGCGTCCTCCAGCAGCACGACCGGCAGCTCCGGGGTGCGCGACTGGCGGATGAACTGCCACCAGGTCGCGTCGCCCTTGATCTTGCGGGACTCCGTGATCGCGGTCCGGAAGCTGTAGGTCTCCAGGCCGATCGCGACGACCAGGATGCCGACCGCGACCAGCGGGCTGGTCAGCGGTTCCGGGTGCTCGATCTTGTGGATGCCCTCGTAGAGCGCGAACACCGAACCGAGCGTGAACAGCATCAGCGCGACGACGAACGACCAGAAGTACCGCTCCCGCCCGAAACCGAACGGGTGCTCCCGCGTGGCCCGCCGCCGCGCCTGGCGCTGGCCCAGCAGGAGCAGGCCCTGGTTGGACGTGTCGGCGACCGAGTGCACCGACTCGGCGAGCATCGACGACGATCCGGTGATCAGGAACCCGACGAACTTCGCCGCGGCGATCCCGGCGTTGGCGATCAGAGCCGCGACGATCGCCTTCGTTCCGCCACTTGCCGACACGCTGACCCCCTGCTGAAGTCTTTCCGTTTTGTCGCAGTGAGCCTAGAGCTTCCCGCCTCAGCGCAGCAGTGGGAGTCCGCCGACCAGTTTGTCGATCTTGTTCCGCGGTCCCACCAGGCTCACGGCGTAGTACTCGAAGGCCTCCTCCTCGGTACCCGCCATCGCCTCGGTGTACTCCACGTAGGACCGGCTGGCCTGCGCGTGCTTCGACATGTCGGCGACGAAGATCCCCTCCCGGTTCGCGGCCTTCGTGCGGATCTGCAGCAGCTTGACGGCGTCCGCGGCCAGGATCGAGCAGCCGGTCCACGGCAGCCCGGCGTGCGGGCGCCCGGAGGCGTCCGCGACCTCCGGGCCGAGCAGCGACGGCAGGACCTTGCCCACCGCGGCGCCCAGGCACGCGGTGGCGTTGGCGACGAGCCCCGGCCCGAGCGAGGGATCGGCGACGATCACCCACTTGACCTTCGCGGTGCGGGTGGTGGCGTCGAGCTGAACCTCAACCTGATGATCTGTGGTCACGAGCGCACAAGTTAGGCAAAGATGTGAGTTGCATCCAGCAGAGCCGAACTTAATTCGACAGGAGACCCGTTTTGGCCGGTTTGGACGAACTTGATCAGGCACTGCTGCGGGAACTGCAGCGCGACGGACGGCGGACCAACCGCGAACTGGCCGCCGCGACCGGCGTCTCGCCGTCGACCTCGCTGGAGCGCATCCGGGCCCTGCGGGAGCGCGGGGTGATCCGCGGGTACAACGTCGACCTGGACCTGGCGAAGATCGGCCGCCCGGTGCAGGCGCTCATCGCGGTCCGGGTGCGCCCGCCGTCCCGGCCGGTCATCGATGCCTTCCGGGAATGGGTGACGCTGCTGCCCGAGACGCTCGGCGTGTTCGTGGTGACCGGCGGCGAGGACTTCCTCGTGCACGTGGCGGTGCCGGACAACGACAGCCTGTACGCGTTCGTCATCGACCGGCTCACGCAGCGCCAGGAAGTGGCCGACGTCCGCACGAACGTGATCTACGAGCACATCCGCAGCCGCGTGATCGAGCCGGCCTAGCGGGCCCGGAGCACCTCGACGCCGTCGCCGTCGAGTTCGTCGCAGTACGCCGTGCGGCCGGTCATCGCCATGATCAGCGCCAGCGTGCGGCCGCTGACCAGCGGGCCGGAGCCGGTGGCGAACGGGCCGTCGGTGGCCGCGAGCCGCAGGCCGCCGACGCGACCCTTGGCGGCGACGACGAGGTCGGAGCCCGCGTAGTACTCCGCCAGCCGGGTCAGCGTGGCGATCGGGTAGTCCCGGCGCACGCCGAGCGGCCGCCGGATGTCCTCGCCGTGCACGACCGCCTCGCCGAGCATCGCGACCACCGGCAGGGGCGGTTTGGTCGTGCTCGCCACCACGCGGCGGAACCGGGCGAGCGTGTCGGCCGGCGCGGCGCCCAGCTGCTCGGCCAGCCGCATCGCCACCTGGCGGTCGAAGTCGAACCGGCAGCGGATCACCCCCGCCAGCCATCGCACGGGGGTCAGGCTCGCGCCCGCGGTGAGGTGGGCCAGCACCTCGCGCACCGACAGCCCGGCGCACAACGACGGCGTGGCCCACTGCCCGTCCGTCAGATCGGCGAGGTCATCCGCGAGCGCGGCCCGTTCGGCGTGCACCAGCGGCCAGAGGTTTTCGGTCATGCCGGTGAGACCGCCCCGGCGCGCCGGAATCATCGCTACAGGCAGCCGGAAGTGGCGCGGAACAGTTGCGTCCGCCCGATTTCCGCCGGGTGCACGGCGACCGCCGGGTCCGACGCCGGCACCCACACCGACTGGCCGCGGCGCAACTCGATCTCCTGTCCGCTCTCCGCCTTGACCCGCACCGAGCCCTGGGTGCACAGCAGGATCTGCGGCTTGCCGTTGTCCACGGTCAGCGAACCGGTCTCCCCCGCTTCCCACTCGCACCGGGACAGCTCGAACTCCGGCGCGTCGGTCGTGTAGACCTCGCCGCACGCGGACGGCTCGCCACGCAGGATCGGCATGTCCGCGCACGTGAAGTCGACCACGCGGAGCAGCTCGGGCACGTCCACGTGCTTCGGCGTCAGCCCGCAGCGCAGGATGTTGTCCGAGTTCGCCAGGATCTCCACCGCGGTGCCGTGCAGGTACAGGTGCAGGTTCCCGGCCGGCAGGTAGATCGCCTCGCCCGCGCTCAGCGTCAGCCGGTTGAGCAGCAGCGCGGCCAGCACGCCCGCGTCGCGCGGGTGCGCCTCGCCCAGTTCGAGGATCGTCCGGCACTCCACGTCGAACTCGCCGTGGTCCTTCACGTGCAGCACGCACGCGTCGAGCACCTCGGGCAGCAGCTCGTCCAGCACCGGCTGCGGCAGCGTGATCCACGTGGTGAACAACGCGCGCAGGCCGTCGGAGTCCGGCTGGGCGGCCAGCAGCTCGGTGTACTTGGCCAGGCCCGGGGTCTCGATGGCGCGCAGCAGCTCGACCGTGCGTTCCGGCTCGCGGAACCCGGCCAGCGCGTGGAACTCGGTGAGCGCGCACACCAGCTCGGGCTTGGCGGTGGGGTCCGGGTAGTTCCGGTTCGGCGCGTCCCGCGGGATGCCGGCGGCTTCCTCGCGCGCGTAGCCCTCGGCCGACTGCTCGGCCGACGGGTGCGCCTGCATCGACAGCGGCTCCTCGACGGCGAGGATCTTCAGCAGGAACGGCAGCCGGTTGCCCCAGTGCTCGGCGCACTCCCGGCCCAGCTGGCCGAGCGGGTCGGCCTCGACGAGTTCCAGCAGGCTGCGCTCGACACCGTCCGGACCCACGATGCGCGACGGGTCGCCCGGGTGGGCGCCCATCCACAGCTCCGCCTCCGGGTGCGGCGCGGGCACCTCGCGGCCCAGCAGCTCGGGGATGGTCGTCCGGGACCCCCAGGCGTAGGGCCGCACCGCATTGCGCAGCAGCTCCACTGTCGTCTCAACTCCTTGGTTCTTCCAACCCCTCGCCCGATTCCCGCGGGATCGGGCCCGAACCGGCGTCAGGCGGACGCGGGCTCGTAGTGCCCGCCACCCCCGGTGGCGCCAGTGGCCAGCCCGAGGTAGACCGCGGCCAGCTCGAACCGTAGCGCCAGCACCCCGGCGCGCACAGGCTCGTCACCGACGATCTCGTCCGCGGGGGCGACCACTCCGGCACCGGGAAGCGTATGCGAAGCGTCGAGGCGCGCCGCGTCGACCGCCGGGCCGCTGTGCACCGCGAGCAGCAGCACCCGGTAGTTCGGCAGGTCGGTGTCCAGATCGGGGTCGGCGAAGATGTCCCGCTCGCCGGAGCTGTTCGCCGCCGCCTGACGCAGAGCGCGACGGGTCAGCGCCTGCCGGTAGTCGGCGATGTCGGCGACGACGCCGGCGAACGAGCCCAGCGCGTAGCCGGCGTGCTGGGCGACCGCGACCGCGATCGGGTCCAGCCCCCACAGCAGCGGGATCCGGTCGGCCAGGCGCAGGGCGAGCGCCTTGGCGGGGTTGGCGAAGGAGTCGCGGCCGAGGTGGCCGCGCTCGGCCTCGGCATCGAGCTGGTCGGCCAGCAACTGCACGTCGGCGACCAGCAGGCCGAGGGCGTTCGCGGTGAGCAGCCCGGCGGCCAGGCCGCGGGCGAAGGTCAGCTCGGGCGGCACCGGGACCCGCGGCACGAGCTGGACGCCCTTCCCGGCGACCGACGCCGCGACCGGGCCCTCGTTCGGCGCGGACAGCACCACCGTCGCGCCGTACCGCGCGGCCCGCTCGATGCCGGCGGCCAGCTCCCGGTCGAACGGGTCGTCGGTGTGCGCGAAGACGACGTCCAGCGCCCCGATCCACGGCGGCACCGCCTCGGAGACCAGGACCGGCGCCGGGCAGGCCGGGGCCAGCAACGCGTACAGCAGACGGGCCACGCTGCGGCTCACCCCGGGACGGACGACGAGCACGAGCGCCCGCGGACGGCCCAGGTCGAGCCGGTCGGCCAGCTCGGCGTCCGGGGCGACCTCGGCGGTGGACCGCACCTGGGCGCCGGCCATCGCCGCCGCCCTCAGCAGTCCTGCCGTGTCGGCCTCCGCCAGGCGCGCGGGGTCGTCCAGGAGGGTGTCGTCAAGCACCGTCGGCACGGGACTCACCCGGAATCGTGGCCTCGTCGAGCAACAGCACGGGGATGCCGTCCCGGACCGGGAACTCGCGGCCACAGGAGGTGCACGTCAGCGCGTCGGCCTCCGGGTCGCTCGCCGTTCCCGGGCGCAGCGGCGCGTGGTCGTCGGACGGGCACGCCAGGATCTCCAGCAACTGGGCATCGAGCGCGACTGCCATGTGGAACCTCCCTAGCTGCGAACGATCGCGAGGACTTCGTCGGTCAGCGCGCGGACCGCGTCCTCGTCGGCGGCCTCGACGTTGAGCCGCAGCAGCGGCTCGGTGTTGGACGGGCGCAGATTGAACCACGCCTTGCCCGGCAGCTTCACGGTCAGGCCGTCCATCTCGTCGATCTCCACGCCGGGACGGCTCGCGAACGCGTCCTTGACCGCGAGCTGCTTGGCGACCTGGTCGTCGACCGTCGAGTTGATCTCGCCGGAGGCCGCGTAGCGCGAGTACTCCGCGGTCAGCTCGGACAGCGGCCGCTCCTGCTCGCCGAGCGCGGCCAGCACGTGCAGCGCGGCCAGCATGCCGGTGTCGGCCCGCCAGAAGTCGCGGAAGTAGTAGTGCGCGGAGTGCTCGCCGCCGAAGATCGCGCCGGTGGCGGCCATCTCCTGCTTGATGAACGAGTGCCCGACGCGGGTGCGGACCGGCTTGCCGCCGTTCTCGGCGACGATCTCCGGGACCGCCTGGGAGGTGATCAGGTTGTGGATGATCGTGCCGCCCGGGTCCTTGGCCAGCTCGCGCACGGCGACCAGCGCGGTGATCGCGCTCGGCGACACCGGGTCGCCCTTCTCGTCGACCACGAAGCAGCGGTCGGCGTCGCCGTCGAAGGCCAGGCCCGCGTCGGCGCCGACCTCGCGGACCTTGGCCTGCAGGTCGACCAGGTTCTTCGGGTCCAGCGGGTTGGCCTCGTGGTTGGGGAAGCTGCCGTCCAGCTCGAAGTACATCGGCACGAGCTCGATCGGCAGTCCCTCGAACACGGTCGGGACGGTGTGGCCGCCCATGCCGTTGCCCGCGTCGACGGCGATCTTCAGCGGGCGGCTGCCGGACAGGTCGACCAGCTTGCGCAGGTAGGCGGCGTAGTCGCGGAGGACGTCCCGCTCGGTGACGCTGCCCGGCTGCCCGGCGAAGGACGGCACGCCCTGCTCGACGGTGTCGCGGATCTCGGCGAGCCCGGACTCCTGCCCCACCGGGGCGGCGCCCGCGCGGCAGAGCTTGATGCCGTTGTACTTGGCCGGGTTGTGGCTCGCGGTGAACATCGCCCCGGGCAGGTTGAGCGAACCGGAGGCGAAGTAGAGCTGGTCGGTGCTGCACAGGCCGATCGACACGACGTCCAGGCCCTGCGAGGTGACGCCCTCGGCGAACGCGGCGGCCAGTCCCGGCGACGACTCGCGCATGTCGTGGCCGATCACCACCGACGGCGACTCCGGCTTGATCAGCAGCGCGAAGGCGGCGCCGAAGTCCCGGACGAGGCCGGCGTCCAGCTGCTGGCCGACGACACCCCGGATGTCGTAGGCCTTGACGATGGCCGACAGGTCTGACACGCGCTCTCCCCGAGAGTTGTCCATGGGCTGCGGATACCCGAGAGCCTACCGGGGGAACGCTCGGCGGATGTGGCGTGACCTACGAGATCGGGTCGGGCAGCACCCGCAGGTGGCCGCGACGGCCGGAGGGACCCTCCGGTTCCGGTGGCGGGGCGGGCCGGTCGGACCGGCCGGCTTCGCGGACGGCCTCGGCCAGCGCCGTGAGCTCGTCGTCGGACCGGTCCGGGGCGGCGAACTCGCCCTCGTGCCGGACGACCTCCCAGCCCCGGGGTGCGGTGAGGCGGAGCGCGTGCTCCTCGCACAGGTCGTAGGAATGCGGCTCGGACGCCGTCGCGAGGGGACCGACCACCGCGGTCGAATCGCTGTAGGCGTAGGTAAGCGTGGCGACGGCCGGGTTCAGGCACCCCGTTCGCGAACACTTTCGTACGCTCGACACGATCGCAGACGATAGCGCTTCCCCCCGGCAAGTGCGCGCAGGCGCACCGGTGGGGGCCACCGACCGACGCCAACGCGTAACCTTCCGGATGTGTCTATGGCTCGAAGTTCCCGGCATCGGCGGCGCGTCCGCCGGGACCGGCATGGCCGCGGGCTGCGTGGGCCGCTGTACCCGGCGACCCTGCCAGCCGCGGCCAGCCGCGCGGAGAAGTTCGACCAGCTCGTGCTCGACGCGCTCGAGCCGATCGAGGCCCGGTGGCGGGACCAGCTGACGAAGCTGGACGTGGCGGTCGACGACGTGCCCGAGATCCGGGGCGCGGGCGGCCCGGCGGGCGTCGGGGTGCTCCACGACGGGGCGGTGCCGCTGTCCCGGCTGGTGCCGGCGGGCGTGGACCGGGCCGGCCTGCCGACGCGCGCGCGGATCGTGCTGTACCGGCGGCCGCTCGAGGCGCGGGCCAAGGACCCCGGCGAACTGGCCGAACTGGTGCACGACGTGCTGGTGGAGCAGGTGGCGGGCTACCTGGGCGTCGAACCGGACATCATCGAGGGCGGCGAGTAGTTCCCGGAACGGGTGGTTTTCCGGCGTCCGGTTCTCAGCCGGAGGCGGCGGCTGCCGGGCGCAGCCGCGGGCCAGCTTCACGGCGGCCAGCACCGCCCCACCCGACACCAGCACACCAGGGCTCAGGCGCGCGCCGGCTCCAGCGGGCGTGGCTCGCGCAGGCGGGTGGGCACCGCGGTCAGCAGGGTGAACAGCGCGGCCGCGATCTGCACCAGCAACAGCACGTCCCGCAGGGTCGAGGGGTGTTCGAGCGTCACCTCGGCCTGGGTGGTCGGCACCGCGACCGCCACCTGGTGCCCCCACGCCGGCACGATCGGCACCGGCTTGCCGTCCACCTGCGCGCGCCACCCGTCCTCGTGCTCGGCGGCCAGCACCAGCAGCCGCCCGGGCACGCCCTCCGACACCCGCACCCGCACGTCCGGCAGCTCCGCGTCCACCGGCGTCACCCCGAGCGTGCTGGTCGGCGCCTGCGACGTCACCGCCTGGCGCGCCACCCCGGGCGGGATCAGCACGACCTGCCCGCCGGGCTCCAGCAGCCGCAGCACCGGCCGCCCGTCGGACGTCGGCGCGACCGACGACGCCAGGTCGCCCGCCATCGTGACGATCGGTCGCGGATCCGCCCCCGCCGGGAGCACCACGAACAACGCCCCCGACGCCGCCGCGCCCGAGAGCGCCGCCCGCGTCCGCTGCGCTTCCGGGTTCACGAGCGCGTCCTGCCACCCGGCCAGCCGCCCGGGCGTCGCCGCGCTCACCGCCAGCTGCTCGTCCCCGAACCGCGGCATCCGGCCGCCCGTCTGCAGCGCGGGCGCGGGCCCGGTGCCCAGCACCAGCACCGACCGGCCGGTGCGGGCCAGCTCGTCAGCCTGGTCCGCCGCCAGCGCCGGCCCGCCGCCGGAGTGCAGCGGCCCGCCACTGCCCGCCACCACGACCCCGACGGCCAGCGCCACCACCAGCGCCGCCCCACCGGCGAGAAAGGGCTTTCCGGCCGCGCCGCGGCACGCCGACAGCACGATCCACAGCAGCCCGGCCCCGATGACCAGCAGCGGCACCCCCGCGAAGCCCGGGGACACCGGCCCGCCCTGCAGCGGCGTCACCGCCACCAGCCGCACGACCAGCAGCCCGGCGACCCCGAGCACCACCACGGCGAGCCCGGCCCCGGCCGCGCGGCCCGGCCGCACCGCGAACGCGATCACGGCGGCCAGCAGCACCGCGAGCCCGACCGGCCACGCCCCGGCGCCGCCCGGATCCAGCCCGGCCAGGTCGACCGCGGTCACCGGATCGCCCGGGCCGCTCAGCCCGTGCAGCACCAGCTCCGGGTGGTTGACCAGCACGGTCGGCCAGGGCATCAGCAACGCCAGCGGCACCAGCACCACGATGACCACCGACGCCGCGCGCTTGAGCAGCGGCGCGGGCGAGGGCAGCACGACGAACCCGATGACCAGCCCGGCCAGCGCGAGCAGGTGCGCCAGCGGCGAGAACGCGCCCAGCAGCGCCAGGCCCAGCGCGCACAGCGACGACGAGTGCAGCCACCGCTGCCCGGGATCGGACAGCACGCCCGCGATCCCGGCGATCACCGGCGGCAGCAGGATGTGGACGGCCACGACGTCGAGCCGGCCCTGCGCCACCCCGGCGGTCGCGGCGGGCAGCAGCCCGTAGGCGGCGGCGATCACCGCGCGGACCCACGGCTGCACCGGAAGCCGCCGGGTGGCGAAGAACGCCGACACCCCGGCCAGCGGAGCATCGGCGATCATCAGCAACGACACGAACCCGTGCGGGGTGAACACCGCACCGAAGATCCCGAGCACGGCCAGCGCGGCCGGCGCCGCGCTCGCGGTGCCGCCGTCCACGGCGTGCCAGCCGGCCAGGTAAGCCGACCAGACCTCGCTCAGCGAACCGGCTTCGAGGAGCCGTCCGCCGGCGAGGTCGAAGCCCAGTCGTCCCGCGTTCACCGACAGCCCGAGCGCGGCGAGCACCACGAAAACGCCCGCCACCGGGGCGATCCTGGCCACCGTCGAGATCCTGTCCGGGACGTTCACGTTGTCGGGCAAGGCTTCTCCAGTGGGCGGCGGCGATCGGTGAGATCTTCTGCCGCGCCAGCCTAACCGAGCCGACCGTGACTCCACGCACCCGCACGAGCACGCGCCAGCCCTGCCACCTCGTTGTGAAGCAGGTGTTAAATTTCCTTACACAGCCCGCTTTTTGAGCTTCCGACGCTCCCGTTCGGACAGACCACCCCAGATGCCGAAGCGCTCGTCGTGGGCCAGCGCGTACTCCAGGCATTCGCCCTTCACTTCGCAGCCCTGACAGATCCGCTTCGCCTCACGGGTCGAGCCGCCCTTCTCCGGGAAGAACGCCTCGGGATCGGTCTGCGCGCACAGTGCGCGGTCCTGCCACTCGGGGGGCTCGTCGTTGTCGAAGAGGTCGACGAGCTCGCCCAGTTCCACCTCCGGGCCTTCTCGCCACTCCACGACGTTCCCCCAATCCCTTCCGTCGGATTCCAACCGCACGTCCGCCTCCTCTGCTTCCACGCACTCCCCAGGCTGGCGGTCTTGCATCGCCGTACCCGTCGCCCCCTTGCAGCAACGAATAACAGCACTGTGATTACACCCGTGTAATGAGGCTAGGTCAAGCGGAGTAGCGAGGTTGGGGGATGCTTCTGCCCCGTCGCGCAAGCGGACACGCCGAACATCAACTCGCCAGGATGCGAGAGACTGGGCCCCGTGCAACGATCCGCGGTCCGACCCAGTCCTGTCTTCTTCGGCATTCTCGCACTCACCGTAGTGGGTGGTGTACTCGCCGCTTTCGGTCAGCCGAGCAACGACGATCCCATGACGGTGGGCGGCATCTTCCTGCTCGTCATCGGCGGGTGGGCGCTCTCGCTCACCCTGCACGAGTTCGGGCACGCCTTCGTCGCCTTCAAGGGCGGCGACTACGAGGTCGCCTCGAAGGGCTACCTCAACATGGATGTCCGCCGGTACACCGACCCGGTGCTCTCGCTCGTGCTGCCGCTGCTCTTCCTCGCCATCGGCGGGATCCCGCTACCGGGTGGCGCGGTGTGGATCAACCGGTGGGCGCTGCGCAACCGGGCGTTCGCGTCCTGGACCTCGCTCGCCGGGCCGCTGACCAACCTGCTGTTCGGCATCGTGCTGGCGGTCGCCGTGCAACTGATCCCGATGCCCCTCACCCTGCTGATCGGGCTGTCGTTCCTGGCGCTGCTGCAGATCGCGACGTTCGTGCTGAACATCCTGCCGGTGCCCGGTCTGGACGGGTACGGCGCGATCGAGCCCTACCTGTCCCCGGAGGCACGGGAGTTCGGCGCCAAGGCGCGGCCGTGGGCGCCGCTCGTCCTGTTCGCCCTGCTGTTCGCGGTTCCCGCGGTCGGAGCGACGTTCTGGGACGCCGTCTACTGGCTGTACGAGGTGTGCGGGGGCGACTCGTACTCGGCCCGGGTGGGCGGCGGAACCTTCCAGTTCTGGCGTTAGCGGTCAGGCCGCGCGGGCGAACCACTCGTCCGCGCGGCGCACGACCCGCTTGAGCCCGCTGCGCTCGCCGAGGTAGTCGCCGACCAGGCCGACCACCGGCAGCATCCCGACGGCCCGGTGGTAGAACCGGCCGTGCGGCCGCTTCTCCAGCTCGTCGGTGATGGCCATGAGCGAGCGGCCCATCCGCCACAGCGTCTTGCCGGCCGACTTCAGCGTGATGCGCCGCGGCCGGTGCTCCACCTGGGAGAACTCGCCGGCCAGCTTCGCGGTCTCGGCGTCCTCGTCGGCCGTCGAGTACTCCTCGTGCTTGCCCGCGGCGAGCGCGGCGTCGATGTCGCGCTGGAACAGCACCCACGCGACCAGCCGGACCTTCTCGCCGATGTCGGCGATGCCGTGCTCCTCGGCGATGGCGGTCAGCAGCAGCGCCTGCGCGGCCGTGCCCAGCGCGTCCTGCACCGGCAGCCGGTCGGCGAGCACGCCGCCGAGCCCGGGGATCGAGGTGACCAGCGACGTCAGCCGGCCCAGCCGGTTGACCCACCAGTCGATGTGGCCGTCCCGGTCCATCGCCTCCCACGCGGCCGACCCCGGCACGCGCACCGACGCCAGTCCTTCCAGGCGGCCGGGTGTGCGCAACGCGTGCAGCACCGGGCCGGACGCGCGCACGATCGGGCGCAGCACGGCGACGACCTGACGGTCGGAAATCGCTTCACCCACGACTGGTTGCACTCCTCTTCGGCGGCACGGCGAGCACGCCACCGAGGCTCATCGCCGCCGGCAGCGCCCCGCCGGCGATGAGCAGCAACGCTCGCCAGTCCTGCAGCAGCACGAGATCACCGCCGGGCCCGAACAGCCCGACGATCACAATCACCAGTACCCACGCGACGAGCGGGGCAAACGCGGCCCGCGGCGCGACCAGCCGCCCGGCCAGCCGCACGAGCAGCGGGGTGGTGAGCGCCGCGACGAGCACGGTGACCGGGAACGGGATCGTCCCGCCGACGTGGAGCGGCAGGAAGAACAGCTCGAGCACGGCCAGCAACGCCGCGTCGAGCACCAGCAGCACCAGCAGCAGCCTGGACACCTACAGCCCTCCGAACAGGTCGCGCTCCGCGCCCTCGGCCGGGCCGTGCACCAGTACATAGTGCTCGATTTCGTCGATGGGCTGCGCGATGCCGTTGGACAACGCGAACGCCGGGGGCCGGACGCTGATCTGCGTCTCGTGCGCGGCCAGGGCCGCGATCTTGGCGTCGAGGTGGTCCCGCACGTCGATGGCGGTGGTGATCTCCTCGTCCGGCGTGGTCGGCAGCTCGCCGTCGGCGGGCAGCCGCCACGGCAGGCCGGGCTCCTCCCGCAGGCGCGCCACCCCGCGGTCGAGGGCGTCGCGGGAGGCGGCGATGTGGAAGACCCGTCGCACGTACGGGGCATCCTGGACGGCGATCATGGTTACTGCGTGTGCCCGGATGTGGTCCGGGTGCCCATACCCGCCGAAGGCGTTGTAGGTCACGACCACATGCGGGCGCACGTCGTCGAGAACGGCCCGCAGCTGGGTGGCCTGCTCATGTGGATCTCCTCCGGAAAACGCGCGCGGGTGGCCGGCCGACGGCGTGCCCGCCATGCCCGAATCACGCCAGCGCCCGATACCTCCCAGATAACACTGCCGGGTCAACCCGAGCGCCCGGACGGCGGAAGCCAGTTCCCCCGACCGGTAGCCACCGAGCTGGTCCCCGGCCCACGCCCCGAGCTGGTCCAGACCCTTGGGGATGATCTCCCCCTCCTCGCCGAGTGTGCAGGTCACGAGGGTTGTGTCGACCCCTTCGGCGGCGTAGCGGGCGATGGTCCCGCCGGTCGTGATGCTTTCGTCGTCGGGATGGGCGTGCACGAGCAGGAGCCGGCGTGCGGAGGTAGCGGTCACGAGTTCAGGTTAATTAGAAGATTGTGTGGCGTTCCTGTCACAGGCGTATGACTAGTCCTTTCGTGGGGTCCACAAAGTGGGACGCGTCGGTTATTCTCCCCCGAGCTACGCACCGCGCCGTAGCAGGGGATATCCAAGAAGGGGTGCCCGTGCACCGAGTTCCGGGGGGAAGGTCAGGCGGCCACGAACGGCAACGCTCCTCACCCGTTCGAGTGAGGGACGGCGCGTCACTGTTCCATCACAATCTCACGCTGAGTGGCCGTCTCGGCTGTTCCTCTGCCTAGGTTGCACGACTACGGTGAGCAAACTCGATCACCTCGACAGTTCGCCGCCACAGGACGAGGCCGCCTCGCTACCCACGACGGCGTCGAGCAAGGAGAATGAATGTTAGGGAAGACCAAGTCACGTGCCGCCAGAATCGGCGCGCTCGCCGCGACCGCCGCGCTGGTCCTCGCCGCCTGTGGCGGTGGCGGCGGTGACAACAGTGGCGTCCAGACCGGGCAGGCGTTCGCCGAATGCGACGCCAACCCGAACGCGTGCAACTCGGCCGCCGCTGACCAGCTGCAGGACGGCGGTGACGTCACCTTCGCGATCGAGAAGAACATCCCGAACTGGAACGTCACGTCCGGTGAGGGCAACGTCTTCGAGACCGGCATGGTGACCAAGGGCATCCTGCCCTACACCTTCTACACGACGCCGGACCTCAAGCCGACCCTGGCCACCGACTTCGTGACCTCGGCCGACATCACCAGCACGAACCCGCAGACGGTGGTCTACAAGATCAACCCGAAGGCCGTGTGGTCCGACGGCACGCCGATCACGGCCGACGACTTCGTCTACAACTGGAAGGTCCAGAACGGCAAGGACTGCCCGGACTGCGCCCCGGCCAGCTCCTCCGGCTACAACCTGGTCAACTCCGTCGTGGGTTCGGACAACGGCAAGACGGTCACCGTGACCTTCGACCGGCCGTACACCGACTGGAAGAACCTGTGGAGCTCCTCGGGCGCCATGTACCCCGCCCACCTGGCCGCGCAGCACGGTGACGTGAACACCCCGGCCGGCCTGGCGGAGTCGTACAAGTGGTTCGGCGAGACGGTCCCGACCTGGTCCGGCGGCCCGTGGAAGATCGACAACTTCCAGAACAACGTGTCGATCACCATGGTGCCGAACCCCGCGTGGTGGGGTGCCAAGCCGAAGCTGTCGCGCGTGATCTTCCGGATCATCACCGACGCCTCGCAGGAGCCGACGGCCCTGCAGAACAACGAGGTCCAGGTCATCTACCCGCAGCCGCAGGTCGACCTGGTCAACCAGGTGCGCAACATCCCGAACGTGTCCTCCTACATCGGCCTCGGCCTGACCTGGGAGCACTTCGACTTCAACCTGAAGAACCCGGCACTGGCGAACAAGGCGCTGCGTCAGGCGCTCTACACCGCGGTCAATGTCCAGGGGATCATCGACAAGACCGTCGGCCAGTTCACCGACAAGGTGAAGCCGCTGCACAACCACAACTTCATGCCGGGCCAGGAGGGCTACCAGGACGTCATCTCGTCCACCGGCCAGGGCACGGGTGACATCAACAAGGCGAAGCAGATCCTCACCAGCGCCGGGTACAAGCTGCAGGGCGACCAGCTGATCGACCCGAGCGGCGCGCCGGTGCCGACCCTGCGGATGCGCTACACCGTGGGCAACCAGATCCGCCAGAACGAGTGCGAGCTGTTCCAGCAGGCCGCCAGCCAGCTGGGCGTCAAGGTCGACATCGTGCCGACCGACGACCTCGGTGACACCACCAGCAACGGTGACTTCGACGTGATCGTGTTCGCGTGGGTCGCCTCGCCGTTCCCGTTCTCCGGTGCCGAGCAGAACTGGACCACCGGTTCGGAGAGCAACTACGGCGAGTACAGCAACCCCCAGGTCGACCAGCTGATCGCGCAGGCCAACGCCGAGACCGACCAGGCCAAGGCGGCGGAACTGCTCAACCAGGCCAACCAGCTGATGGCCGAGGACGCGTACGTGCTTCCGCTGTACCAGAAGCCGACCTTCATCGCGTCGTACGACAACATCGCCAACATCCGCAACAACTCGACCCTCGACGGGCCGGTCTACAACATGCACGAGTGGGGCATCCGGAAGGGCTGATCGCTCCGCCGGAGTACATTACTGAGAAGTAATTCGGTGGGGGAGGCCGGCATCGCCGGTCTCCCCCACCCCCTAACCGCACGAAACCACCCCAACCAGACAGGTCGCGCCGCCCGGTTCCGCCGTCACGAGCGGCGTGCTGGTCGAACTTCAGCAGGAAGACCTCCATGCTCGCCTTCGCATTGCGCCGGCTGCTCGTGTCGGTGCCGATCCTCATCGTGTCGACGTTCGTCGTCTTCGTGATGGTGTCGCTGTCGGCCAACCCGCTCAGCGGTCTCCTCACCCGGAATCCGCCACCACCACCGCAGACCATCGCGGCCGAGACCCGCCGGCTGCACCTGGACCAGCCGCTCATGGAGCGGTACTGGAACTGGATCACCGGCATCTTCCGCGGCGACTTCGGCCCGTCCGTCAACTCGACGATGGACATCGGGTCCGAGGTCATCTCCCGCTTCGCCGTCACCTTCCGCCTGATCTTCCTCGCGATGATCATCGCGTTGATCCTGGCGATCGTGGTCGGCGCCGTCAGCGCCGTGAAGCAGTACTCGAAGCTGGACTACACGGCCACCTTCTTCGGCTTCCTCTTCCTGTCGATGCCCTCGTTCTGGCTCGCGGTGCTCCTCAAGCAGGGCGGCATCTCGGTCAACAACGCCGTGGGCGACCAGGTCTTCTACACGATCGGCGCGAGCTCGATCTACGTGACGGGCGGGTTCTGGGCCCACCTCACGGACGTGCTGGGGCACATGATCCTGCCGACCATCTCGCTGGCGCTGATCTCCTACGCGTCGTGGAGCCGCTTCCAGCGCGGCTCGATGCTCGAAGTGCTCAACAGCGACTACGTGCGGCTCGCCCGCGCCAAGGGCCTGTCCCGCGGCGTCGTGATGCGACGGCACGCGCTGCGCAACGCCCTCATCCCGCTGACCACGGTCACCGCGCTCGACCTGGCCTCGATCATCTCCGGCGCCGTCGTCACCGAAAAGGTGTTCCAGTGGCAGGGCGCGGGTACGTTCCTGCTGGACGCCATCGCCGCGAGCGACGTGTACGCCGTCGAGGCCTGGCTGTTGATCTCGGCGACCTTCGTCATCCTGTTCAACCTTGTCGCCGACCTGCTGTACGGCGTGCTCGACCCGAGGATCCGCCATGCCTGAGCGCTCGACCACCGAAACCACCGTGACCGCCCAGCTCCAGGACGCGACCCCGAAGGGGACGGTCGAGCGGGAGTTCACGGTCCAGGAACGCGGCCAGTTCCAGCTGGTCCTGCGCCGGTTCATGCAGCACCGGCTGGCCGTGGCGAGCCTGATCCTGCTGATCGTGATCGTGCTGCTGGCCTACGTCGGCGGCTGGCTGTGGAAGTACGGGCCCGAGGACATCACCCCGGACAACTCCGAGGGGCCGTCGCTGGCGCACCCGTTCGGCACCGACGCGGTCGGCAAGGACATGCTCGCCAACGTGCTGCGCGGCACCCAGATCTCGCTGCAGATCTCCGTGCTGGTGGCGATCTTCGCCACGGTCGTCGGCACTATCTGGGGTGCGGTGGCCGGCTACTACCGGGGCTGGATCGACACCATCCTGATGCGCATCGCCGACCTGGTGCTCACGCTTCCGCTGCTCGCCGTCGCCGCCGTGCTCGCCCACAACGTGGGTGGCAGCTGGTGGCTGATCGCCGTCGTCATCGCCGGCCTGTACTGGGCCTACGTGTCGCGCGTCGCGCGCGGTGTGGTGCTGTCGCTGCGGGAGAAGGAGTTCATCGAGGCGGCCCGCGCGCTCGGTGCCGGTGACGCGCGGATCATCTTCCGGCACCTGGTGCCCAACGCGCTCGGCTCGGTGATCGTGAACGCGACGATCCTGGTGTCCATCGGCATCCTGCTGGAGACCGCGCTGTCGTTCCTCGGCTTCGGCGTGCGGCCCCCGGACACCTCGCTCGGCCTGCTGGTGAGCAGCGCGCAGACGGCGGTCGACACCCGCCCGTGGCTGTTCTACTTCCCGGGCCTGTTCATCATCCTGATCGCGCTGACGATCAACTTCATCGGGGACGGGCTCCGCGACGCGTTCGACCCCCAGCAGACGAAGGTGCGCGCATGACCTCGTTCGACTCCCAGACGACGGCCGACCCCGTCCTCTCGGTGGAGGACCTGACCGTCCAGTTCCCCAGCGACGACGGCCTCGTGCAGGCCGTGCGCGGCGTGACCTACCAGCTCGGCCGCGGTGAGGTGCTGGGCGTGGTCGGCGAATCCGGCTCCGGCAAGTCGGTGACCTCGCTGGCGATCATGGGGCTGCTGCCCCGCACGGCGCGGGTCAAGGGCACGATCAACTTCAGGGGCCGGAACCTGCTGGAACTGTCCGAGAAGGAGATGACCCGGGTCCGCGGCAGCGGCATCGCGATGGTCTTCCAGGACCCGATGACGTCGCTGAACCCGGTCTACCCGGTGGGCGACCAGATCGCCGAGGCCATCACCGCACACCACGACGTGCGCAAGGACGTGGCCCGCAAGCAGGCCGTGGAGCTGCTGGACCTGGTGCGCATCCCGAACCCGCAGCAGCGGGCGACGGAGTACCCGCACCAGCTCTCCGGCGGTATGCGGCAGCGCGTGGTGATCGCGATCGCGATCGCCAACCGGCCCGAGGTGATCATCGCCGACGAGCCGACGACCGCGCTGGACGTGACCGTGCAGGCGCAGGTGCTGGACGCGCTGCAGGCCGCGAAGCAGGAAACCGGCGCCGCGATGGTGCTGATCACACACGACCTGGGCGTCATCGCCGGCCAGGCCGACCGGGTGCAGGTCATGTACGCGGGCAAGGTGGTCGAGGCCGGCACGGTCGACGACATCTTCTACACCCCGCGCATGCCCTACACGCTGGGCCTGCTCGGCAGCCTGCCGCGGCTGGACATCAAGACCGACCGGCTCACCCCCATCGCCGGCTCCCCGCCCTCGGTGGTCAACATGCCGCCGGGCTGCCCGTTCAGCCCGCGCTGCCCGATGGCGCAGGAGATCTGCGACGCCGAGGAGCCGGCGCTCGAACCGACCACGGACGGTCTGCACAAGGCGGCCTGCCACTTCAGCGACGAGCTGGCCGGCCGCGAAGCCACTGATCTGTTCAACCCGACCTCGGTCGACGACGTCGACGCGGTGGCCGCGGTGACTCCCGGGGAGAAGACCGAATGAGCGAGAGCGCAGCCGGCGTGCTGCCCGAGCAGGACCAGCGGACCCCGGTGCTGTCCGCCCGCAACGTCGTCAAGCACTTCCCGGTGCGCAGCGGCGGGCTGATCCGGCGCCAGATCGGCGAGGTCCAGGCCGTGTCCGGGGTGTCGTTCGACATCTACGAGCGGGAGACGCTCGCCCTGGTCGGCGAGTCGGGGTGCGGCAAGTCGACCACCGCGCGGGTGGTGCTGAACCTGCAGCCGGCCACGAGCGGTGAGGTGTTCTTCGAGGGCACCGAGCTGCACAAGCTGAACCGCAAGCAGATGCAGTCCCTGCGCAGGCAGATGCAGATCGTGTTCCAGGACCCGTACGCCTCGGTCGACCCGCGCATGCCGGTCAACGAGATCATCGCCGAGCCGCTGCGGATCCACAACCTGTACGAGAAGGGCGGCCGGGAGCGGGTGCGTGAGCTGCTCGCCACGGTCGGCCTGCGGCCCGAGCACGGCAACCGGTACCCGCACGAGTTCTCCGGCGGTCAGCGGCAGCGCATCGGCATCGCCCGTGCGCTCGCGCTGCAGCCGAAGCTGCTGGTGCTGGACGAGCCGGTGTCGGCGCTGGACGTGTCGATCCAGGCCGGTGTGCTGAACCTGCTGCAGGACCTGCAGTCGGAGTTCGGCCTGTCGTACCTGTTCGTCTCGCACGACCTGTCGGTGGTCCGGCACATCTCCAACCGCATCGCGGTGATGTACCTGGGCAAGATCGTGGAGACGGCGCCGTCGGAAGAGTTGTTCTCCAATCCGGCGCACCCGTACACGCAGGCGCTGATCTCGGCGATCCCGGTGCCGGATCCGCGCAAGGAGCGGTCGCGCGAGCGGATCGTGATCACCGGCGACGTGCCGAGCCCGGCGAACCCGCCGAGTGGGTGCCGGTTCCGGACGCGGTGCCCGAAGTTCGCGAACGAGTTGTCGGATGCGGAGCGGACCAAGTGCATCGACGAGGAGCCGTTGCTCGTCGATCGCGGACAGGGTCATCCGGCGGCTTGCCACTACGCACAGGCGCGGCAGTTGATCTGATTCTCGTGGCTTGCGGAGCCGCTACGCGGGTATCTACTGCGCCGGCTTCGCTTCGCTACGCCCGGATCTGCCCCTCCGAACCCGATCTTTCAGTGTTTGGCTGGGGATCGGGTTGCGGGAGAGGGGTGGCTGGCTTTCGTTGCCGGCCGCCGGTTGATCCAGCCGCGCGCCGCTCAGCGGGGGCTGCGGGTCCAGTTCACCGCTTCGCCGAAGGGGCCCAGCAGTGGGGGTCCCACCGTCATCCCGGAGATCCCCTGTCCCGTCGCCAGCGTGTCGGCCAGCTGGAACAGCGGCATCACCGTGTGCTGGGCCCACAGCTTCGGCTCCAGCTCGGCCAGCGCGTCGGCCAGGGGCTTCTTTCCCGTGAGCGCCTCTTCGATCGTCGTCTGCAGTGTCTCGTCGCAGACGGCGGCCGGGTTGGCCGGGATCACCGCGACGTTCGCCGACGGTGTGGACTGCCCGGGGCGGCATCCGAACGTCGAGGCGAGCACCGTCGCCGCGTCGCCGCCCACCGGGAGTGGCACCACCGCTATGTCGACCCCGACGGCACCCGAGTTGCCCGCCGGGGCGGTCGAGCCCTGGCTGACCGGCAACGCCAGCAGGTTGGCGAACAGGTCCCGCGGCTGGGCGTTCAGCGTGTTCACCTGGATGCCGGCCGCGATCAGCTGGTTGCTCAGCTCCTTGGCCATGCTCGCGTAGGGCTCCTGCTGCCCCGGCGACGCGACGACCAGCGTGAGCGCCTTGCCGTCCTTGCGCCAGATCCCGGCTTCCTTCACGTAGCCCGCCGCGGTCAGCAGCGACTCCGCCTTCGCCGGGTCCGGCACTCCGTACCCGGCGGGGATCGTGGGCGCGTACCCGGCCTGCGACGGCCACCGCACCTGCGCCTCGGCCCGCAGCCCGGCCGACGGGCCGCCTCCGGTGCCCTCGTCGATCAGGGCGTTCCGGTCGATGAACGCCGACACGGCCTCGCGGACCTGCTCGTCGACGAGCGGGCCGTTCGCCGGGCGCAGCAGCACCTCGGCCACCCGCGGCCCGGCCACCGTGGTCAGCTGGACCGCCGGGCCGAGCGCCTGGAACTGGTTCAGCCCGGCGCTGTCGGTGCGGGACATCACGAACTGGTCGTTGCCGCTGCGCAGTGCCCCGGCCAGGCCGGTGGCGTCCGACCGGCGCAGCACGATCTGGTCCACCGCGGCCGGCTTGTCCCAGTAGCGCTCGTTGCGCTCCAGGATGATCTCACCGCGCGCGTTGTCCCGCGTCTTGATCGAGAACGGGCCGCCGTAGGCCGGGAAACTGTCCTGCAGCGCACCCTGCCAGCCGCCCGGGGCGTCCTTGAGCAGGTGCTGCGGCAGCAGGTTCGAAAACAGCGTCTGCCAGCCCGGGTACGGCTCGGCGAACGTCACCTGGACGCCCTTGCCGCCCTCGCTGGGCTGGATGCCGCTGATCAGCCGGTACCCGGCGGGCTGCACGACACCGGGCTGGTCGCGCATCGCCTCGGCGAGGTAGACGAAGTCCTCCACCGCGATCGGCGCGCCGTCGGACCACGAGGCGTCCTGCCGGATCAGGTAGGTGACCGTGAACGGGTCGGTCGAGGTGACCTCGGCCGAGCGCATCAGCGTGGTGTCGAGCTGGTACTCGCCGTGGGCGTCGGGCCGGAACACCGACGGCAGCAGCATCTGCGACAGCGCCGTGGTGATGGTGGACTGGTCGGCCAGGTTGTGCGGGTTGTACCCGCCCGCGATGTCGTCGACGCCGATCACGATCTGCGACGCCGTCGGCACCGCGGGGGTCGACGAGTGGGCCACCGGCGAGGTCACCACCGGCGGCGGCGGGGTGCTGGTGCAGGCGGCGGCCACCGCGGTCAGCAACACCGTGACCAGTGCCGCCGCTTTACCGCTTCCCCGCACGCTGCCTCCCCTGATGAGCCCATGATGGTGTCACAAGGCCTGTAGCCGCGGTACCGAGATTGCCAGACCGGCCGGGACTCGCTGTCACCGGATCAGGTACCGCCGAAAGGTGGACGTTGCTGAGCGTGTCGTGGTTCCCCCGGACAACGAAACGGGGGACGTCCACCGCGATGGACGTCCCCCGCTCAGACCTCAGCCGCGCGACTTGGCGCGCGAACGCTCCTTGGCCCGCTGCGTGATCTCCAGCGTCACCTTCCGCACGCGCACCGCGTTCGGCGCGACCTCGACGCACTCGTCGGCGGCGCAGAACTCCAGCGCCTCCTCCAGGCCGAGCTTGCGCGGGCGCGCCAGGCGCTCCAGCTCGTCACCGGTGGAGGAGCGCATGTTGGTGAGCTTCTTCTCCTTGGTGATGTTGATGTCGAGGTCCTCGGCGCGCGGGTTCTCGCCCACGACCATGCCCTCGTACACCTCGGCGCCCGGCTCGACGAAGAACGTGCCGCGGTCGGCGAGCTGGATCATCGCGTAGGAGGTCACCGGGCCGGACCGGTCGGCGACCAGCGAACCGCTGTGCCGGGTGCGGATCTCGCCCGCCCACGGGTGGTAGCCCTCGAACACGTGGTTCGCGATGCCGGTGCCGCGGGTCTCGGTCAGGAAGTCGGTGCGGAACCCGATCAGACCGCGGGCCGGGAGCACGAATTCGAGCTTGATCCGGCCGGTGCCGTGCCCGCCCATGTCCTCCATGCGGCCCTTGCGCGCCGCGAGCAGCTGGGTGACCGCGCCCAGGTGCTCCTCGGGGATGTCCAGCGTGAGGCGCTCGAACGGCTCGTGCAGCTTGCCGTCGATGGTCTTGGTGACCACCTGCGGCTTGCCCACGGTCAGCTCGAAGCCCTCGCGGCGCATCTGCTCGACCAGGATCGCCAGCGCCAGCTCGCCACGGCCCTGGACCTCCCAGGTGTCCGGGCGCTCGGTGGGCAGGACGCGGATCGACACGTTGCCGATCAGCTCCTGGTCCAGCCGGGCCTTGACCAGGCGCGCGGTGACCTTGTCGCCGCCGTTGCGGCCGGCCAGCGGCGAGGTGTTCACGCCGATCGTCATCGAGATGGCCGGCTCGTCGACGGTGATCCGGGGCAGCGCCACCGGGTTCTCCACGTCGGCCAGCGTGTCGCCGATCGTGATGTCCGGGATGCCGGCGATGGCGACCAGGTCACCGGCCGAGGCCTCCTGCGCGGGCACCCGCTCCAGCGCCTCGGTGACCAGCAGCTCGGAGATCCGGACGTTCTGCACCGCGCCGTTCTCGCGCAGCCACGCGACGGTCTGGCCCTTGCGGAGCTTGCCGGCGTGGATGCGGATGAGCGCGATGCGGCCGAGGAAGTTCGACGCGTCGAGGTTGGTGACCAGGGCCTGCAGCGGGCTCTCCGGGTCGGCCTGGGGCGGCGGCACGTGGCGCAGCAGGGTGTCGAACAGCGGGTCGAGGTTCTCGCTGTCGGGCAGCTCACCGTCGGCGGGCTGCTCCAGGCTCGCCCGGCCGGCGCGCGCGGAGGCGTAGATCACCGGCAGGTTCAGAATCGAGTCCAGGTCTGTGTCTTCCAGGTCCTCGATGTCGCCCGCGAGGTCGAGCAGCAGGTCGTGGGTCTCTTCGACGACCTCGGCGATGCGGGCGTCCGGGCGGTCGACCTTGTTGACCACCAGCACGACCGGCAGGCCGGCCTGCAGGGTCTTGCGCAGCACGAACCGGGTCTGCGGCAGCGGCCCCTCGCTGGCGTCGACCAGCAGCAGGACGCCGTCGACCATGGCCAGGCCGCGCTCGACCTCGCCGCCGAAGTCGGCGTGGCCGGGGGTGTCGATCACGTTGATGGTGACCGGGCCGTCGGCGGTCTGGCGGCGGATGGCGGTGTTCTTGGCGAGGATCGTGATGCCCTTCTCACGTTCCAGCTCGCCCGAGTCCATGACGCGGTCGACGAGCTCGGCACGTTCGCCGAAGGCACCGGACTGCCGCAGCATGGCGTCGACCAGGGTGGTCTTGCCGTGGTCGACGTGCGCGACGATGGCGACGTTGCGGAGGTCGGTGCGGACCTTCTCGGCGGTTGCTGTGGGCACGCGAGGGCTCCTGAACATTTCGAAGGGATGAATCGCGGGCCCGCTTTGGCATACGCGATCCCGTTCAGGATACCCGGTACCACATTGTGACCAGGGCCACGGTGGATGATCACTTAGGTTCACCTAACCTAAGGGCACCTCGGAGCTGTGGAGTGGTGGTTTGGGCAAGAAGGACGCGGACCCGCGCAAGGTGGTCCGCAAGCTCATGAAGGCCGGCAAGGTCAAGAAGAAGTGCTGCCGGTCGAAGCCGCGCTGCAAGAAGTGCCCGGTCCTCGCACTCCAGCGGGCGAAGGCGGACCTGAAGAAGGCGGCCTAGGTGTACTTGGCCATCAGGTTGGTGGCAGTCGGCTGGTGATGGGTGGCTGCCGAGTGCGCCGCGGCGGTGTTGGGTGTTGTAGTGCTTGAGCCAGGGTGCAAGTGCGGTTGCTCGTTGGGTGTTGCTGGTGAAGACCCTGCCGGTAGGCCCACTCGGTGTGCAGGGTGCGGTGGTAGCGCTCGACTTTGCCGTTTTGCCAGGGGCAGTGGGGTTTGACGAACCTCTGGCGGATGCCGTGCTCGGCGCAGTCTGGCGTAGGGACCAGCGGTAGGCCCAGGCGTTGCCGGTCATCAACCGCTCGATCCGGGGATGCCGCGACGGGCGAAGGAAGGCAGGGCACGTCGCGCCTTTGTCGTCGGGCAGGATCGCGGAGCAGGCCGGCCGGGAGTGTTCATCGGCCAGGGAGTGGACGTCGTCGAACCCGACTTTGGTCGTGCGGTCCCGAGTGGTTTCCTGCTGGGTGCGGCCGTGGGCCCGCCACCCTCCTCCGCCGGGGATGCGGCCGATCTTGTTCACGTCCATATGCACCAGCTCGCCCGGTCGGTCGCGCTCATACCGCACCGCACTGGCCCTGCTTGACCGGATACCCGCCCCGGTCAACGGGTCCAGCATCGACAACGACGGAACCTGACGGCAGGCCAGTACCCGCGACACCGTCCGTGCCGGCACACCCAGTTCCGCGCCCAGCCAGCCCGGGGCTCCGACGCCCCCGCTCCCGCAGCTCGACGATCCGTCGAGATATGAGCCTGCAGCCACCCCGCGTGATATCGCTGGACGATCAGCAACATGCACAGAAACGTGGTGCGCGCATAACAGTGAGGCACGAAAGCCGCCGGTCAAGCGTGGCCCTAGACAAGCACACCCAACCAGGGGCTCCCCCCATCTCAAGATCACCCCACCCCTACCAACGTCCTGGCCGAGTACACCTAGACGGCCAGCGCTTCGTTCACCAGGCGGAGTTCCGGCGCGGTGCGGGTGGCGCCGAACTCGACGATTTCGTGCCGCGCCAGCCGGCGCAGGTGGAACGGATCCGAGGCGAGGATCGCCTCCAGTTTCACGCGGGGCATCGGCCGCGTGATGATGACGCAGCCGGAATGCGGCGTGCGCCGCCCGGCGGTCAGGAACTCGCCTGACCGGAAGTGCCGGTCCAGCCATTTCGCGTGGTCAGCCAGGTAGTAGTCGACTTCCTCCACCGGGGCCGTGTAGTCGATCAGCACGATGTACATACCTTCACGGTAGCCCCGGGAACGGCCCCCGGGAAATGATTCTCAGCCATTTGCCAGTAATCTGTGCGACACCGGTTCGACAATCCAAAGAATTGCTTTCCGGAAGGCAATGTGGATATTACTTTCGGCCGCTGCTACGCTGCTGGTGTGCGCACGATCGCGAACTTCTGGTGGCCGCCGGCAGGCGGTCCCACCGACGTGCGCTGACACCAGCACCCACGACGAGGCCGCCCGCGCAGGCGGCCTTCGTCGTTCCCGGGGGCCGTGGCGGGGGTGGCCACCGACCCGAGGACACCACCGATGCGAATTTCCGGGATCACCCCGTCCGGCCACACCCACCTCGGCAACCACCTGGGCGCGATCCAGCGCTGGGTGACCGACGGCGGCCCGGACGACCTGTACTTCGTGTCCGACCTGCACGCCATGACGACCACCCACAACCCGGCGAAGCTGCGCGGGCGGACCAGCGAGATGCTGGCCGTCCTTGTGGCGGCCGGGATCCCCGCCGAGCGCGTGTTCGTGCAGTCGGACCTGTCCCGCGAGCTGGGCGCGCTCACCTGGATCCTGGAGTGCACCTGCAGCTACGGCGAGGCCGCGCGGATGATCCAGTTCAAGGAGAAGGGCAGCGGCCAGCCGGGCGTGCGGCTGAGCCTGCTGACCTACCCGGTGCTGATGGCCGCCGACATCCTGCTGCAGGGCGCGGCGGAGGTCCCGGTGGGCGAGGACCAGAACCAGCACGTGGAGCTGGCCCGCGCGCTGGCCCGGCGGTTCAACAGCACCTACGGCGAGGTGTTCACGGTGCCGCGGCCGGTGCTGCCGCCGACGGGCGCGCGGGTGCGGAACCTGTCCGACCCGGCGCGGAAGATGTCGAAGTCGGCGCAGGAGGAGGCCGGGGTGGTGTTCGTGCTGGACGAGCCCGACCTGATCCGCCGCAAGGTGCGCCGCGCGGTGACGGACGGGTTCAGCGGGGTCGCGTACGCGCCGGAGGAGCGCCCCGGGGTCGCCAACCTGCTGGAGATCCTGGCCGGCTGCCGGGGCGCGCGTCCGGCGGACGTGGCGGCGGAGTTCGCGTCGTACGGCGAGCTGAAGGAGGCCGTGGCGGAGGCGGTGATCGAGACGCTGCGCCCGATCCGGGAGCGGACGCTGGAGCTGCTGGCGGACCCGGCGGAGCTGGCCCGGATCCGCAAGGAAGGCGCGCACCGGGCCGCCGAACGCGGCGAGCACCGCCTGACCTCGGCGATGCGGCTCGTCGGCGCGGGCATGTGACCCGGGATTGCTGATCCGGCAACTTTCCGTGCCCGCGAGGAGCGCCCGTGCCAGGGGTGGCGGCCACGCCTCCCATCACGCGCCGTCGTGACCGCCCGCAGAGGACCGGTCAAGGGGACCGGGACGTGCTGGCGGGTCCCCTCGCCTACCTGCGCTGCGCTGGACCCTCACCCACGACGCCACGCCGGGCATCCTGGACGCTGACTCAGCGCAGCAGCAGCCGCAGGTCGGGGAGCAGTTCCAGGTCCGCGGGCAGCCACTGGACGCTGTCCAGGCCCGCCTCGTCGAGCCAGCGCAGCGCCTTGTGGTCCAGCGCCTCCGGCCGGGCGCGCTCGTCGGTCAGCGAGGCGGCGAACACGCGCAGCACCAGTCCGGCCCGCAACGGCACGTCCGGGCCGACCCGGATGCCGACCGCGACCTCCACCCCGAGCTCCTCGCGACACTCCCGCCGCAGGGCGTCCACTTCGGACTCACCCGGCTCGACCCGGCCGCCGGGCAGCTCCCACAGGCCCGCCACCTCACGCGGATACGCGCGCTGCTGGGCGAGCAGGGACCGGCCCCGCACGATGGCCGCTCCCACGATCACCTTCACGAGGTGGAGACGTTACCGGCCGCCCGCCACACGATCTGGAAGCGGGCACCGCCCTCGGGGGACTCGCCCACCGACACCCGCCCGCCGCGCCGCCGCACGGTTTCGGCGACCATCGCCAACCCGAGCCCGGTGCCGCCGGAGGTGCGCGCCCGGTCGTCGCCGACGCGGTAGAACCGGTCGAACACCCGGTCGCGGTGCTCGGGCGGGATGCCCGGCCCGTCGTCGTCCACCACCACCCGCACGGTGGAGTGCCCGGGCAGCACCGACACGACGATCTGCGACGAGGCGTACCGGCAGGCGTTGCGCAGCAGGTTGTTCAGCACCAGCTCGACCTCGGAGTGCGCCGCGTGCGCCCACGCCTGCCCGACCACGCCCGTCACGCGCACCGCGGGCGATCCGGGCGGCAGGCGGTCCGCGGCCGCGCGCGCTTCGGTGAGCAGTTCGACCGCCTCGGCGGGCGGCAGCTCCCCGGCGTCGGACCGGGCCAGCGTCAGCAGCCCGTCCAGCAGCGCGGACAACCGCTCGGCCTCGGCGAGGATGTCGGCCAGCGTCTCCTGCGCCAGCTCCGGATCGGGGTTGGCGACGGCCACCTCGGCCTGCACGCGGATCGACGCAACCGGCGAGCGCAGCTCGTGCGCGGCGTCCCCGGTGAACCGCCGCAGCCGCTGGGCCGCCTCCTCCTGCCGCGCCAGCAACGCGTTGAAGTCCGCCGCCAGCGCACGCAGCTCGTCGTCGGCCTCGGGCAACGGCACCCGCTCCCCCGGCGGCAGCGCGCGGACCGTCCGGCGCAGCCGGCTCACCCGCCGCAGCGCGAACCGCACCACCAGCCAGGTCGCGACCGCGGCGAGCGCCGCGCCGAGCCCCGCGGCCCACAGCAGCCAGGTCGCCGCCTTCTGCACGGCCGCCCGCTGGCCCACCAGCCCGGTGCCGGCGGCGACCAGCCGCAGCTGCCCGTCCGGCGCGGTCGCCACCGCGCCCAGCCACCGCATCCGGTCCACGGTCACCGGCTGCCCGGCCTTGAGCGCACGCACGTCACCCGGCCCGAGCGGGGGCGCCGGACCGCCGTCGACCGGTGCGCCCGCGGTGTCGAGCACGCGCAGGACCACGCCGTCCGGCGGCCCGGGCAGCCCTCCCGCGGACACGGTCGCGACCGCCGGGCCGAGCGCCTCGGCCAGTTCGGTGTCCACGGAGGAGTCCCGCAGCGGCCCGAGCCCGCGCCCGGCGACAACGGCGAGGCCGAGCAGGAACGCCAGCGTGACCGCGGCGGCCGGCGCCGTGATCCGGAACTGCATGGACCGGCGTTCCCACCACCGGCGGAGGAAGCTCACCCGGGCAGGACCTCGTCCAGCGCCGCGTCGGAGGCCAGGTAGCCGTGCCCGCGCACGGTCCGCACCAGCGCGCCCGCGCCGACCGCGTCGAGTTTGCGGCGCACGTACCCGACGTAGACCTCGACGACGTTGCGGGTCGCCGCCTGCTCGTCACCCCACACCGCGCGCAGCAGCTCGTCCTTGGTGACGACCGTTCCGGCGCGCCCGACCAGCACCTCGAGCAGGCTGAACTCGCGCGGGCTCAACGCCACCGGCTCGTCGTGCCAGCGCACCTCGCGGGTGGCGCGGTCGACGACGAGACCCCCGATGCGCAGCGGCCCGCGCGTCCCCTCGGTGGCGGCGCGCCGCAGCACGGCGCGGATCTGCGCGACCAGCACGACGAACGAGAACGGCTTGACCAGGTAGCCGTCGGCGCCCAGGTCGAGCCCGTCGGCCTGGTCGACCTCACCGTCCTTGGCCGAGACCATCAGCACCGGCGTGGTGATGCCCTGCGCACGCAGCGCCTGCAGCACCCGGTACCCGGACAGGCCGGGCAGCATGATGTCCAGCAGCAGCACGTCGAACGACCCGGTCTGCGCCAGGCGCAGGCCGCTCGGGCCGTCGGGGGCGGTGACCACGTCCATGCCCTCCGCCCGCAGTCCGCGGTGCAGCGCCTTGCGCACGCCGGGCTCGTCGTCCACCACGAGAATCCGAGGGTTCACGATTGACAAGCATGCCCGGTTTTTCCAGCTCGGGCGCGCGCTCTCAGCGGTCTCTCAGCATCTCAGGTCCATCTCAGGGCCGACGGAGGAGTGTCAGCGGCGGGGAAAGAGCACACTGGTGCTCGCCGACACAGGGAGAGCGAAATGCAGCCGAAGACGAAGGCCATCACCGCGGCGGTCACGGGGTCCGCGCTCGGCGCCGCCGGGCTCGCGTGGCTCGCGATGCCGGCCACCGCGGGCGAGGCCCCGGAGCTGCCGGCGATCAGCGCGGAGGAGCTGGTGCAGTCGGTGGTCACCACCAAGACGCCGGCGCTGGCCGGCACGGTCGAGGTGGACAACAACCTGGGCCTGCCGGTCTCGGCCCTGCCGGGTGGCACGAGCCTGGACATCGACGCGGCCCGCGTCTACAACGACGGGGCGGGCAACAGCAAGCTCGCCATCGAGCAGGGCGCCAGCGAGCACACCGTGGTCCGCAACGGCGCGACCGTGTGGACGTACGACTCGGCGGAGAACGCGGCGACGAAGGTCACCGTGCCGCCCGAGGCGCTGCAGAAGCCCGGGGAGTACGAGCTGAGCGACCCGGCGACGGCGACGGCGCAGCTGCTCGCGAAGGTGCGGGAGAGCAGCACCGTGACCGTCGAGGGGACGGCCCGGGTGGCCGGCCGGCCGGTCTACGAGCTGGTGCTGACGCCGAAGCCGACCGAGCGCACGCTGCTGCGCGAGGTGCGCGTCGCGGTCGACGCCGAGAAGCGGGTCCCGTTGCGGCTGGCCGTGATGACCTACGGCACCTCCGACCCGGCGTTCCAGGTCGCGTTCAGCGACATCGCGTTCGCGCCGCAGCCGGCGAGCGAGTTCCAGTTCACGCCGCCGCAGGGCGCGAAGGTGACCGAGGAGCAGGTGCCCGCCGGCCGCCCGGAGCAGCGGGACCTGGAGAACGCGGTCCAGGTCAGCGGCGACGGGTGGGACAGCGTCGTCACCGGCACGTTCCCGGCCGACGCGCTCGCGCCGCAGCAGGGTGAGCGCGGCGACAGCGTCGACCCGAAGGCCCTGCTGGCGCAGTTCGGCAAGCCGGTCAGCGGCGCGTTCGGCACCGGCTACGTGATCACCACGAAGGTCGGCACCGCCCTGATCACCGACGACGGCCGCTTCGCCGCCGGCGCGGTGCCGGAGCAGGTGCTGGTCGAGGCTCTGGGAGCGAAATGACGGAGACACTGCCGGTGGGCGCTTCGGTCGAAGCGCCCACCGCGGGTCCGGCACTGGCCGCGCGGACCAGGGGGTTGCGCAAGGTGTACCGGACCGCGGTCGCGGTGGACCAGGTCGATCTGGACGTGCCGGAGGGCGCGGTGCTGGGCATGCTCGGGCCGAACGGCTCGGGCAAGACCACCACGATCCGGATGCTGCTCGGCCTGGTCCGCCCGACCGAGGGCGAGGTGGAACTGCTCGGCAGGCGGATGCCGGAGGGCGCGCAGCGGGCGTTGCCGGACGTCGGCGCGCTGGTCGAGGGGCCGGGCTTCCACCCGTTCCTGTCCGGGCGGGAGAACCTGCGCCGCGTCGCCGCCGCCGAGCCGCGGCTGTCGTCGGCGGCCATCCCCCGCGCGGTCGAGGACGCGCTGGAGCGGGTCGGGCTGGGGCACGCGGCGCACCGGCGCTACCGGGGGTACTCGCTGGGCATGAAGCAGCGGCTGGGGCTCGCCTCGGCGCTGCTCGTGCCGCGGCGGATGGTGGTGCTGGACGAGCCGACCAACGGCCTGGACCCGGCGGGCACGCGGGAGATCCGCCGGATCATCGGCGAGCTGCACGCCGAGGGCGTCACCGTGCTGGTGTCCTCGCACCTGCTCGCCGAGGTCGAGGCGACCTGCACGCACGTGGCCGTCCTGCACGACGGCACGGTGGTGGCGCAGGGCGAGCTGGACGAGCTGCTGGAGTCCGGCACGCCGTCGCTGGTGGTGTCCACTCCGGACGGTGACCAGGCGCTCACCGCGCTGCGCGAGAACCGCATCCCCGGCCGGCTCACGCCGGAGGGCGTGCGGGCGGACCTGAGCGCGGCGACCGCGCCGCAGGTGATCGAGACGCTGGTGCGGGCCGGGGTGTCCGTGCACGAGGCGAAGCGGGCCCGCACCGGGCTGGAGGACCTGTTCGCGCGGCTGACGCAGCGGGATTCCGAAACCGGTCGCCTGCCGGATGTGGACGAGGGGGCGGCATGACCGCGACACTGGACGCGACGCCGGTGGAACGGTGGAGTGTGCCGTTCCACCGGCTCTACCGCGCCGAGCTGCGGTGGATCTTCCGCCGCCCGCGCACCCTGATCGTGCTGGGCCTGCTCGCGCTGATCCCGGTGATCATCGGGATCGGGCTGACCATCGCGGCGAACAACGACGCCCAGCCCGGCGGCGGTGGCGGCAACGACTCGCTGCTGACGTCCGCGGCCGGGAACGCGCTGGTCCTGCCGCTGGCCACGCTCGGTGTGACGCTGAACCTGATGCTGCCGCTGATCACGGCGATGTCGGCCGGGGACGCGCTCGCCGGTGAATCGTCCGTGGGCACACTGCGCGGGCTGCTGCTCGCGCCGGTGAGCCGGGGCAGGCTGCTGATGATGAAGGCGCTCGGGGTGGCGACGTTCACGCTGGCCGCGGCGCTGCTGATGGCCGTGGTCGCGATGGCGACCGGGCTGGTGATCAACGGGACCGGTTCGCTGTTCACGCTGTCCGGCAACACGCTGTCCGTTGTGGACGCGATGGGCCGGGTGGCGCTGGCGGCGGCGTGGGTGACGCTGCAGCTGTGGGCGGTCGCGGCGATCGCGCTGGCGATCTCGGCGTGCACCGAGCACCCGATGCTCGTGGTGGTGTCGATACTGGCCGGCGTCGTGGTGTCGTCGGTGCTGCTCCTGCTCTCGGCGGTGGACTGGCTGCACCCGTTCCTGCTGCCGCAGTCCTGGACGGCGATCGCGGACATCCTGCGCGACCCGATCCCGGCCGACCAGCTGGGCGAGGGCGCCATCCGGGCCGCGTGCTACGTCGTGATCGGCCTGTCCCTGGCCTACGCGCGGCTGTCCACGAAGGACGGTTAGCCGACCAGGGCCACCCCGTCCGGGTCGAGGGCGAGGTGGATCTCGTCACCCGGGTTGACGTCGGCGGACACCGCCGCGACCGCGTCCACCGTGCCGGCACCGGTGCGGACGGAGAGGCGGACGTTGTCGCGGCGGTGCACCTTGCTCAGCACCTCGCCGGCGATCCCGGCGCTTGCCAGCCTAAGGCCGGTGGGGCGCAGGCCCAGCCGGACCGGCCCGTCGAGCGCCTCGGGCACGGCGACCTCGCCGAACGGGCAGCGCACGATCCCGTCCGCCGCCCGGCCGTCGACGACCGTGATGACGCCCAGGAAGCGCGCCACGTTCTCGTCGGCCGGACGGCGCCACACCTCGCGCACGGCCCCGGCTTGGCGGATCTTCCCCGCCTGCAGCACGGCGACGCGGTCGGCGAGCGTGAACGCCTCCTCCTGGTCGTGCGTGACGAGCAGCGCGGTGATCTTCGCGCTGCGCAGCATCTCGGCCAGGTCCACGGCCAGCTGTTCCCGCAGCCCGGCGTCCAAACCAGACAGTGGCTCGTCGAGCAGCAGCAGGCGGGGCTCCGGCGCGAGCGCGCGGGCCAGCGCGACCCGTTGCGCCTCACCGCCGGACAGCTCGGTCACCCGCCGCTTCTGGTAGCCGGCCAGGCCGACCAGGTCGAGCAGCCGGCTCACCCGCTCCGCGCGCCCGGCCGCCGGCATCCCGTGCATCCGCGGCCCGAACGCGATGTTGCCTGCCACGTCCCGGTGCGGGAACAGCTGGCCGTCCTGGAACACCAGGCCGAACCCGCGCTTGTGCACCGGCACCCGGGCCAGGTCGGCGCCGTCCCAGCGCACGCTGCCCGCGGTGATCGGCTCCAGGCCGGTGATCGCGCGCAGCAGCGTCGACTTCCCGGAACCGGACGGGCCGAGCAGCGCGAGCACCTCGCCGTCGGCGATCTCCAGGTCCACGCCCGACACGGCGGTGAAACCGCCGTACCGCACGGTCAGGCCGGACACGGTCAACGCCATCGTCAGAACTCCCCAACCCGGCCGGACGCGAGCCGGTCGATCACGATCACCGCGGCCGCGGTGACCAGCATGAGCAGGGCGCACGCGGCGTACGCCATCTGGTTGTTGAGCTGTCCCGGCCGCGCGATCAGCGCCGCGATCGCGACCGGCAGCGTCGGCGTCTGCGGGCGCGCCAGGAAGCTCGTCGCGCCGAACTCGCCGAGCGCGACCACGTATCCGAACCCGGCCGCCGCGACCACCGCGCGGAAGGTCAGCGGCACGTCGATCTCGCGCCACACCCGGGCCGGGCTCGCGCCGAGGGTGGCGGCGGCCTGGCGCAGCCGGTCGTCGATCGAGCGGACCACCGGCAGCACCGTGCGGATCACCAGCGGGATCACCACCAGCGCCTGCGCGAGCGGCACCAGCAGCGGCGACCGGCGCAGATCGCCGGGCAGCGCGTCGAGCGTGATGAGGTAGCCGAACCCGACGGTCACCGCGGACACGCCGAGCGGCAGCATCAGCGCGGCGTCCATCGACTCGCCGACCCCGCGCGCGAGCCGTCCCGGTGCGCGGCGCAACGCGACCAGCAGCACCGACGCCGACACCCCGATGACCATCGCCAGCACCGTCGCGTCGGTGGCGGTGCGCAGCGAGTTCAGCGCCGCCTCCCAGCCGGAGACCTGGAGCGTGCCGTCGTTGCCGGTGCTCGACAGCGCCCGGTAGCCGGCCAGGCTCCAGCCGTCCGCGGTGGACACCGAGCGCACCAGCAACGCGACGATCGGGGTCAGCAGCAGGCCGAGCACGACGACCGCGGCGCCGACGACGGCCCACTCCCCGCCGACCGGGCGCCGGGCGGTCTCCCGCCTCGACCGCAGCCGGAGCGCGCTCTCCCGGCGCTTGCGGGCCGCGGCGCCGAGCAGCAGCGCGGCCAGGACGGCGGCGATCTGCACCAGCGACAGCGCCGCCGCGCCGGTCAGGTCCAGCAGGTTCTCGGTGCGCAGGTAGATCTCGGTCTCCAGCGTCCGGTACCGCGCGCCGCCAAGGATCAGCACCACGCCGAAACTGGTGGCGCAGAACAGGAACACCACCGCGGCCGCGGACGTGATCGCCGGCATCAGCGCGGGCAGCGTCACCGAGCGGAACGCCCGCCAGCGGGACGCGCCCAGCGCGCGGGCGGCGTCCTCGGCCCGCGTGTCGAGCACCGCCCACAGCCCGGCGACCGTGCGGCCGACGACGGCGACGTTGAAGAACGCGTTGGCCAGCACGATGGAGATCCAGCCGCCGTCCGTCCACAGTGCCCGGAACGCCAGGCCCACCACCACGGTGGGCAGCACGAACGGGACCAGCACCAGCGTCCGGACCGCCGCGACCCCGGGCAGCCGCACGCGCGCCAGCAGGAACGCGACCGGCAGCCCGGCGACCACCGCGATCAGCGTCGATCCGGCGGCCTGCGCGACGGTGAACCAGGCCAGCCGCCACGTCTCGCCCTCGGCCAGTGCCGCGAGCACCTCGCCGTCGACGAAGCCCAGCCGCAGGATCGCCCCGACCGGCCAGGCGAAGAAGACCACCAGGAACCCGAGCGGCAGCACGGCCAGTGCCGCCAGCCCGAGCCCGGTGCGGCTCAGTGGCCGAGTGCTGGTCACTGGCCGAGCAAGGAGCGCCACTGTTCGATCCACCGCTCACGCCCGGCCTGCACCGTCTCGGCGGGCAGGCTCGCCGGGTTCTGCGGCAGCGGGGCGGCCGTCGTCCAGGACGCGGGCAACGCCACGCCCTCGCGCGCCGGGTAGACGTACATGTTCTCCGCCACCGTCGCCTGGAACTGCTGGGACAGCAGGAAGTCGATCACCTTCCGGGCGTTGGCCGCGTTGGGCGAGCCGGCCAGCACACCGGCGTACTCGACCTGGCGGAAACAGGTGTCCAGCAGCGCCTTGGTGCGCGGCTTGCCGTCCTCACCGATCTCCGCGGCCGGCGAGGAGGCGTAGGACACCACGACCGGGCGCGGGCCCTTGCCGGAGGAGCCGGAGAAGTCCTGGCCGTAGGCCTCCTCCCAGCCGGCGACGGCGCGCATGCCGTTGTCCTTGAGGCGGGTCCAGTAGTTCTGCCAGTTCTGCTCGCCGTAGCGGGCGATGGTGCCGAGCAGGAACGCCAGGCCGGGCGAGCTGGTGGCCGGGTTCTCCACCACCAGCAGGTCCTTGTACTCGGGCTTGGCCAGGTCGTCGTAGGTCGCCGGCTCCGGGATGCCGCGTTCGGCGAACCAGGTGGTGTCGATGTTCACGCACACGTCGCCCAGGTCGACGGCGGACAGGCGGTGCTCGGAGTCCACGGCGTAGCGCTGCGGGCCGCGGTCGGCCTCGGGGCTGGTGTAGGGCGCGAAGACGCCCTCGGCGAGCGCGCGCGAGGCGAAGGTCGAGTCCACGCCGAAGGCCGCGTCGCCGATCGGGTTGGCCTTCGTGAGGACCAGGGTGTTGGTGAGCGCGCCCGCGTCGCCCTTCTTCACGACGTTGATCGTGATGCCGGTCTGCTGCTGGAAGGCGTCCAGGACCTGCTGCGGCGCGGCGAACGAGTCGTGGGTGACCAGCGTGACCGTGGCCGGGCCGTCTTCCGCGTCGTTGCCGGCCAGCGTGCAGCCCGCGGTCAGGGCGGCGACCAGGCCGACCAGGACGCCCGTGCGGAATTTCATGACCACTCCTCGCTCGTTCCGGCGAGAAAGGTCGGGGCCCTCCCTGCGCCGGCATGATCCGGATCAGGTGCGAACGGTCGCGGGGCGAACCCGCCTCTCAGCCCGGTGGACCCGGACTCCCGTGGCAACCGTGCAGCGTACCCGCCCCCGTACCACCATGGAGCACATGGCGGAACTACTGAGCGAAACCGAGATCTCCGAGGCCCTGAACAAGCTGCCGTACTGGCAGCGCGCGGGCGACGCGCTGGAGCGCACGGCCGAACTCGCCGACTTCCCGCAGGCCATTGCCGTGGTCAACCGGGTCGCGGAAATCGCCGAGAACGTGAACCACCACCCGGACATGGACATCCGGTGGCGCACCGTGACGTTCCGGTGCAGCACGCACTCCGCGGGCGGGATCACCGCGAAGGACGTGTCGCTCGCCGAGCGGATCGACGGCACGATCGACGCGCTGTGATCTAGGCCGGACCGGCAACATCGGAGCCGGTCTCGTGCGTTCCCCGGATGGAGGGAACGCATCATGAGGAAGGTTGTCGCGCGACTGGCCGCCGTGGGGGCCGCCGTCGCCGTGTTGCTGGGAGTGCTGGCCGGAACCGCGTCGGCGGTCTCGTCCACCGGGGTCGCCGCCGAACCGCCGAGCGAGACGCGCGCGGTGGTCGTCGGGACGCTGTCGTTCGGGTTGATGATCGCCGCGGCGGGCGCGGTGTTCTGGTACACGGCCCGCCACCGAGGGCCACAGGAGTGATTTCGGTCACGTCTGGTTCGGCGCGGTAACGACCACGGGTACGCGGGCGCTGTACGCGCAGAAGTCCCTGATCACCGCGAGGTTCGCCATGAACAGCACGCCCGCCCTGTCGCCGGCCCAGCGCGCCTGGATCACCGGCCTGGCCACCGCCATCACCCTGATCGCCGTTCTCGTGCTCGCCGCGCTGGGCTGATCCCAGCTGGTCAGCGGCCCGCCGGTGCGCCGGCGGGCCGTTTTTCTGCGCAGTTGATCTGTGTCCATGACCACGGATTGGTGACTTTTCCGTGTCCTATTCGTAATCTCACGGACGGCCATCCCCCGAACGGCCGAAACAAGTCCCCTCCCCGAAAATGGTGATCTTCCGAAATGGTGGGTCGACATAGATCCAAAGCGAAATCGCTGACAGTTTCCCTGGCGATCGGCCTGGCCGCGGCGTCCGTGCTGGGCTTCGCGGTGTGGCTGACCGGCAACTTCAGCCGGCAGGACACGGCGAGCATGGCGGCGCAGATGAAGCCGCTGCCGACGACCTCGACCCCGACGAGCACGTCGAGCAGCACGACCACCCCGCCGCCGCCCCCGCAGCCGGTGACGACCACGCCCCCGGTGGCACCC